>NZ_DJGW01000040.1:763-2786 GCF_002432845.1 Sphaerochaeta sp. UBA5836 | reverse complement strand
TGTTTGAGAAGAACATCCTGAAGATATCGGAAATGGTCCACGCAAGCGGAGCCTTGTTGTACTATGATGGGGCGAACCTGAATGCAATCATGGGTATGGCCACCCCGGGAGAGATGGGTTTTGATGTAATTCATCTCAATTTGCACAAGACCTTTTCCACTCCGCATGGAGGTGGCGGGCCGGGCAGCGGACCGGTGATGTGTAGTGATGCTCTGCGCCCGTTTTTGCCGAAACCAGATATCGAATTGACCGACAGCGGGTATGTCTATCGTTGGGATGAAGAGGATTCGATCGGCAAGGTCAGCCTGTTCTGGGGAAACTTCCTGGTACTTCTGAGAGCGTATGTGTATATCCTCAGGATGGGCAGCGAAGGCATCAGGGCGGCTGCCAGGCATGCAGTGCTCAATGCCAATTATGTGGCGGCCCGGCTTGAGCCGGCTTTTCCGATTCCCTATGGGAAACGGTGCATGCATGAGTTCGTACTCAGCTGTGCGCATCTGAAAGAGCAGTACGGGGTCTCGGCCCAGGACGTGGCAAAAGCCTTGATTGATGAGGGCTATCATCCGCCTACGATGTACTTCCCTTCGCTGGTAAGTGAAGCCTTGATGATCGAACCGACGGAGAGCGAGAGCCTGGAGACCTTGGACGCATTTGTCGATACCCTGCTGGCGATTGCAGAGCGTGCAAAGACGGACCCTGAAAGCCTCAAGACAGCCCCCCATACCACCGTTGTGGGAAGACTCGACGAGGTGAGGGCTGTCAAGCAGCCTGATCTTCGATATTGATCGGCCTTCACTTTTTACTTTGCAGACTCTTCATTCGTGGAGTATCCTTTAGGTATGAAGAGACTACTGATTCAAAACGGACTGCTTGTTGATACAGAATGGACCAGGCATGCAGACATCTTGGTGGAAGATTCGAAAATAGTGCGTATCGCTGCATCGATTGAAGCTTCGGAGGTTCCTGAGGGAACTGAAATCATACACGCCGAAGGCTTGTGTGTGTTGCCGGGAATCATCGATGCCCATACCCATTTCCACTTGGTAAGCCGGGGTACGGTTACCGCCGACTCCTTCGTAGAAGGCAGCCGTTGTGCAGCCTACGGAGGGGTGACGTGCGTCATTGATTTCGCTGATGACGACAAGAAGGGGAATCTTGCCTCCTGTGCACAAGAGCGCATCAGTGCCATGCAGGCGCAAATGGCGGTAGACTTTTCCCTGCATCAAGGCCTTTACTCCTATCGTGAGGGGCTTGAGGAAGAGCTTGCAGGCTTGAAAAAGACCGGGGTGAAAGTAATCAAGATGTTTACCACCTACCGCAATGTAGGGTACCTGGTGGAAAAACGTGAGGAACTGAAGGCGATTTTCTCCCTGTGCAAGAAGCTTGACCTTTTGGTGAGTGTCCATTGTGAAGACGATGCAACCATTCAAAAGGTTGAAGCGGAGTACACTGGAGACTACAATCCACCCGCCCACGCCCTGCTTAGACCCAGCGAAGCGGAAGCCCGTGGCATTGACACGGTAGGCAGAGTTGCCTTGGAGCTGGATATGCCTTTGTATGTGGTGCACCTTTCCAGCAAGGCGGGACTGCAGAAGGTGCGCGAACTCAGGGCGAAAGGATTGAGGGTGATTGTGGAGACCACCCCCCACTATCTGTTCCTGAATAAATCAAAGCTTGAAGGACCTGATGGGGCCCTGTATGTCATGACTCCCCCCCTGAGAGGCGTTGAGGACAATGAGGCCCTGCAGGAAGCGGTGCTCAATGGTGAAATACAGATTATTGCCACCGACCACTGCTCATTCACTGTACAGCAGAAAATGGCAAGTGATGATTGCCGAACCATCCTGCCCGGCATCCCTGGAACCGAAGAGCTGCTGAGTCTTGTCTACTCCTTTGCTGCCAACAGTGGAAGAATCGGGGTGCAACAGGTGGTGAATCTTCTTTCGACCGCTGTCGCGAAGGCATTCGGTCTCTATCCTCGCAAGGGTGCGATCAGGGTGGGCAGTGATGCCGACTTGGTTCT
>NZ_DJGW01000040.1:400-720 GCF_002432845.1 Sphaerochaeta sp. UBA5836 | reverse complement strand
GTACACGCCCTATGAGGGCATGCAGGTAATAGGAAAACCCCTGATGACCTATCTGCGCGGCCGCCTGGTGATGGGCGATGGGATGTATCTAGGGATCCCAGGCAACGGAACCTTCGTCCCCCAGCGTGAAGTAGGGCGAGGGAAAACCATCATGCATTGATGGATTGCACCATGAGCGGCAGCCAAGCAGGCTGCCGTATTTTTCTCTGCCTTTCTTGTCACAATCAGTTGTTTTCACTACACTAACGGCGAGGTATAGCCATGATCAGAGGAATACTATTTGATATGGATGGGGTTCTCATCGACTCGGAACCGGTAAT
>NZ_DJGW01000040.1:0-350 GCF_002432845.1 Sphaerochaeta sp. UBA5836 | reverse complement strand
CCTTTCATTGGTACGGGTGATAAGCGGTATCTGTGCGGTGTCGGTGAGAAGTACGGGGTATCAATCGACTTTGAGCAAGCCAAGCACTCCTTGTTCGACTACTACCGCCGGTTTGCCAACGACCGTGGGCCCATGCCCGGCGTCCATCGGTTCATCGCCAATGCCCGCAAGGCAGGACTCAAGCTGGCCCTCGCCACCAGTGCACTGCGCATGAAGGCTGCGATCAACCTCCAGGCGATCGGATTGGGATTTGAGGATTTCGATACGGTTGTAACCGGTGACTTGGTGAAGAGGACCAAGCCCAATCCCGACATCTATCAGCTTTCGGCCCTTTCGATGGGTCTAGCTAC
>NZ_DJGW01000076.1:0-68005 GCF_002432845.1 Sphaerochaeta sp. UBA5836 | reverse complement strand
TTTCTTAGGTTGCATGCTCATCCTTATAATTCTCTGCCTGTCGCTGCTCTGTAGTTGTTCTTGTGATATCGAACATGACCCCAAGACGTTCAGGGTGCTCTCCTACAATGTACAAAATCTTTTCGATGCCCGTTTGGACGGGGGGGAGTATCCTGAGTATCAGGATCCGAAGGTCTGGAACGACCGTTCCTATCGCATGCGCCTGGAGACCCTGTCCAAGGTGCTGCTGAGTGAAAAGCTTCTTTCTCCCGATGTCATCATCCTGCAGGAGGTGGAAGGTCCCCGCGTTGTGGAGGACCTGCTCTGTTTGCATCTGGGACGGAAGGGATACCGCTGGTATGCAGTGGCGAAAGGAACCGATGCCGCCATCTCGGTAGCCGTCATCAGCCGCCACCCGATTGCTTCCAGCACCGTGCATGCCTCTGCCGGGATCAGGCCTGTGTTGGAGGCGACCATTTGTACGGAAGGCGGGGATATCAGCTTGTTTGCCCTGCATGCGAAAAGCCAGATAGGGGATGGGGCCGACCTTCGGCTCTCCCTTGCCAAGGTTGTATCGCGGGCATCGTATGAGAGAGCCGGGTCGGCCGTATTGCTGTGCGGCGACTTCAACGAAGATCCTTCCAGCGTGTGGGACTCTGCAGCCTCTGCTCCGGCATTGGTCGATATGAATCATCCTGAAGCAACCAGGCTTCAAGCGGCAGGAGCCCTTGGATTGGTGGGGGACCATGCCGCCCTTGCTCCCGGCCTGTACTACTGCCCGTATCTGGATGAGAGCTGGAAGGGTAGTGCACCTGGTTCCTGCAGCTGGGATGGATTGTGGCACCGCTACGACCAGATTCTGGCAAATGGCAAGCTGTTTGACGGGATGGGGTGGGAGTATGAGAGCTTTTCCATAGAGAACCTGCCGTCACTGTGCAGCAGCGACGGCAGGCCCTATGCGTGGAACATTCGAACGTTGCAGGGAGTCAGCGACCATTTTCCGGTCCTGATGACCCTCAAGCGGCGTTAGTCATTTCACTTTGGGAAACTTGAGCTCGTAGAAAATCTGCTCCAGTTCCAAGGCGATGTTGATGTTGTGCACGACCGGCATCCTTCCGTCTTCGGTCGCCTGGGGCTTGAGCGTGATGGGGCTGAAGTTCAAAATGCCCATGACACCGGCCTTGAGCAGCCGTTCGTAGCTGTCCGAGGCTGCCTGCTCGGGGACGGTGATGATGCCCGCTGTCACTTGCAGAGCCTCCACCACCTCATCAATCCTGCTGATGGGGTAGATGGGAACCGGGTGGGAGGCGTCGCTGTAGACCAGGGGGTCGCTGTCGAAGCCTGCGACGATGCGGATGCCGTCAGGCTCGAAGCCGTTGTAGTGCATCAGGGCTTTCCCGATTCTTCCGCAGCCGATGATGATGCAGTTCTGGCTGTCTCCCTTGCCCAGGATTTCTCCCAAGGAGACGAGCAGGTCATGGATTTCATATCCGCCCCGCTTCTGCCCATGGATTCCCAATTGGGAGAAATCTTTCCGTACGATTGCAGCCGAAACGCCGGCGGCATCGGCTAGGTTATGTGCAAACACTTTCTCAAGTCCGATGGTCTTCAGACGATTAAGGGAGCGATAGTATCGGGTGATTCGTATGAGTTGGTCGTTGTTCATCTCACTTACTCCTATTTATGTGAAAAAGTGTACATTAACTCTCCATTTACGTCAATATATTGTTCTGAAAATTCGAGTGTTGCAGATAAAAACCCGTTTTATACCAAAAATGTTATGTACAAGCTTGCTGAAAAAGTGCTAGGATACTCGCAACGTTTATTTGGGTACTGGAGGTTACATGTCGGACAATAACGAATTCACGTTTTCACCCGCTTTGGTGTCTTTCATCAAGGAATGGAAAACCAAGCCGGGTAATCTCATCATGGTGCTCCACAAGGTACAGCAGGAACAAGGCTACATCTCCCGCGAAGCGGCGGATCAGGTGGCGGCCCTTCTTGACGTACCGTTGGCCACCATCTGGGGTGTTGTATCATTCTACCACTTCTTCAAGCTGACCAAGCCGGGCAGGCACAACATCCAGGTATGTCTGGGAACCGCCTGCTATCTGAAGGGTGCCCAGGCTATCATCGACGAGCTGGACAAGCAGCTTACCCTGCCTGTCGGAGCAGTTACCGAAGACGGAAACTTCTCCCTCGAGGCCGTGCGGTGTGTTGGTTGCTGCGGGCTTGCACCCGTGATGACTGTCGGTGGAGAAGTTTTCGGCAAGGTCACCAAAGACCAGGTTTCCGGAATCATCGCGAAGTTCAGGTAAGAAGAGAGGCGCTCTTCGCAATGCATATCTGCATCGACGACTATCTGCTTGATATCGTTCAGAACTCCTTCGAGGCAGACAGTTCATACGTTGAACTGGCGGTGGACCAGACCGAAAGCAGGTTTACCTGTACGGTTCGGGACAACGGGAAGGGGATGGATGCAGAGGTTCAGAAAAGGGTGCTCGACCCGTTCTACACGGATGGGAAAAAGCACGCAAAACGTAAGGTAGGATTGGGGCTGCCGTTTCTCAATCAGGCTTGTGAAGCCTGCGAGGGAACCTTTGCTCTCCACTCCGAAGTCGGGGTCGGTACCACCGTTGAATTCAGTTTCAACCTGGCCCACCTTGATGCTCCTCCACTTGGGGACCTGTGTGCAACGTTCGTCATTTTGCTGGCACACCCGCTGGCTAAGGATTTTGTCATCAAACGGACGATACACACGGCAAAAGGTTCGACGGGCTACCGGCTGGATAAGCAGGAGCTTGAGGAGGTCCTCGGGCCCTTGACCACCAGTGGAACATTGAACCTGCTGAAGGAGTATGTTGCTTCACAGGAAGATGATGTACGAAAGTATTACGTGAATCCGGATGCACACAAGAACAAAGCGCCGCTTTCCAAACAACAGGAGATGTGAACATGGCTAAAATGACACTTGAGGAGCTGAGAAGGCTCAGGGAACAGAAACAGAGCGAGCTGCAGAAGCGCGACATCGAAGGGAAGGATTCCCGCATTGTGGTGGGAATGGGTACTTGCGGTATCGCCGCCGGTGCAAAGACTGCACTCGATACCTTCCTGCAGGTCCTGGAAGAAAAGAAGATTGAGAACGTCTCGGTCACCCAGACCGGATGCATGGGCCTGTGCTATGTAGAGCCGACCATCGAGGTCATAGTTCCCGGCATGCCCGACGTGATTTATGGGAAAGTGGATGCTGCAACCGCCCGCAAGATTGTTGAGCAGCACATCATCGGCAAGCAATTGGTGACCGACCATATGTTCGATCGGCCGGCAGCTGACATCATCAAGAAGAACGGGGGTAAATAATGGCGTTCAGAAACTACATCTTGGTCTGCGGAGGTACCGCTTGTGAGTCAAGCCGCTCGGACCAGATTTACCAGAACCTGATAGAGGAGTGCAAGGCACAGGGAGTCGCTGACGAAGTACAGGTCGTCAAGACCGGCTGTTTTGGTTTCTGCGAGCAAGGCCCGATCGTCAAGATCCTTCCCGAGGACTCTTTCTATGTGAAAGTCACTCCAGAGGATGCCAAGGAGCTGATCAGCGAGCATGTCATCAAGGGCCGTGAAGTCACCCGCCTGCTCTATGACAAGGAGTCGAGCCGCAAGCATGCCAAGGTTGAGGACATCCAGTTCTACCAGAAGCAGTTCCGCATCGTACTGCGCAACTGCGGTTTCATCGATCCCGAAAACATCGACGAATATATCGCCCGTGAAGGGTATCAGGGTCTGGAAAGGGCTCTCTTTGAGATGACCGGTGATGAGATCATCGAGGAGCTGAAGACTGCAGGCTTGCGCGGTCGCGGCGGTGCAGGCTTCCCGACCTGGATGAAATGGAATTTCTCCCGCCAGGTGCAAAATGACATCAAATATGTCGTTTGCAACGCTGACGAAGGCGACCCGGGTGCCTATATGGACCGCTCCACCTGTGAGGGCGACCCGCATTCGGTTCTCGAAGCCATGACCATCTGCGGCAAGACCATTGGAGCCCACCAGGGATTCATCTATATCCGCGCCGAGTATCCCTTGGCCATCCACCGTCTCGAGATTGCCATGAAGCAGGCCCGTGAATACGGCCTCTTGGGCCAGAACATCCTGGGAAGCGGTTTTGATTTCGACATTGAGATCCGTCTGGGAGCGGGTGCGTTCGTCTGCGGTGAGGAAACCGCTCTGCTGCAGTCCATCGAAGGCAAGCGCGGCATGCCCCAGCCTCGTCCCCCATTCCCCGCTGTCAAGGGCTTGTGGGGCAAGCCGACGGTCATCAACAACGTTGAGACCTGGGCGAACGTCCCGGTGATTCTCACCAAGGGCGGCAACTGGTTCAACAAGATCGGTACTGCCGACAGCAAGGGAACCAAGGTTTTCGCCCTCACCGGTAAAATCCGCAACTCCGGATTGGTGGAAGTCCCGATGGGAACCACCCTGCGTGAGATCATCTACGACATCGGCGGCGGCATCGCCCATGATAAGAAGTTCAAGGCTGTGCAGACCGGCGGTCCGTCCGGCGGCGTCATCACCGAAGAGAACCTCGATACCCCGATCGATTTCGGCTCGCTGATTCGAATCGGCTCGATGATGGGAAGCGGTGGTATGATCGTCATGGATGAAGACGACTGCATCGTCGACGTTGCGAAGTTCTACCTGAACTTCTCGGTCGATGAATCCTGCGGCAAATGTGCACCATGCAGAATCGGTGGAAAGTCCTTGTGCAACATCCTGGAGAAGATTACTTCAGGCAATGGCACACTCAAGGATTTGGACACACTCGCTACCATCGGTGAAGCCATGAAGAAGGGCAGTCTGTGTGCTCTGGGACAGACCACTCCCAACCCGGTCCTCTCTACGATGAAGCACTTCAAGGAAGAGTATCTCGCCCACATCGTGGACAAGACTTGTCCCAGCGGCACCTGTAAGAAACTCATTTCCTACACGATCAATGCCGAGAAGTGTATCGGTTGTACGGCCTGCACACGCAAGTGCCCCGTCGCTGCAATCTCTGGCGAACGAAAACAGGTTCATGTCATCAATCAGGCCCTCTGCATCAAGTGCGGTGTCTGTATGGAGACCTGTAAGTTCGACGCCGTCGAAATCCACTAGGATCAGGAGAGGAGGAAACAATTGAGTATCGTACATGTGAAGATAAATGGCATCCCCGTTGAAGTTGAAGAGGGGACCAGCGTATTGAATGCGGCCAAGCAGGCCGGGGTCAAGATCCCGACCCTCTGCTACCATGAGGACCTCAAGCCCTTCGGCTCCTGCGGTCTGTGCATCGTGAAGCAGGAAGGCAGCGCAAAGATCATTCGTGCTTGTGCAGCACCGGTCAATGAAGGTCTGAGTGTCATCACCCACGACCGCGAGTTGTTTGAAGCCCGCAAGACCATTCTGGAACTGATTCTGTCCACGCACCCCTCCAGCTGTCTCTCCTGCATCCGCAATGGTGAATGTGAGTTGCAGAACATTGCTGCAGAGTTCGGCATCCGCGAACAGCCCTTCGAAGTCCGCCTCAGCGATCGGGAGAAAGACACCTCGTCGGCATCGATCGTGTTGGACCCTGAGAAGTGCATCAAGTGCGGACGCTGTGTACAGGTCTGCCAGGACCTGCAGGGTGTCTTCGCCCTTGAGTTCATCGGACGCGGTGATGAGACCTGCATGGCTCCCGCCGCCATGCTCAAGCTTGACGACAGCCCCTGCGTGCGTTGCGGCCAGTGTGCTGCACACTGCCCCGTCGGTGCCATCTATGAGAAGGATGAGAATGCAACCTTCCTTGCAGCTGTTGCCGACCCTGAGAAGCAGGTCGTCGTCCAGATCGCTCCTTCGATTCGTGTAGGCTTGTCCGAATCCTTCGGCCTTCCTGCAGGAACTGTGACCACCAAGAAAATTTATGCTGCAATCCGCAGGCTTGGTGCAAAGACCGTGCATGACACCAACTTCGGTGCCGACCTCACCATCATGGAAGAGGGGACCGAGCTGGTCACGAGGCTGACCAAGGGCGGCGCCCTTCCCCAGCTGACCAGCTGCTGTCCGGCTTGGGTCGACTACGTACAGAAGTACTATCCCGACCTGCTCGACCATGTATCGAGTGCCAAGAGCCCGATGCAGATGGTGGGAGCCATGGAGAAGACGTTCTACGCCGAGAAGATGGGTATCGACCCGGCGAAGATGTACACCGTTGCCATCATGCCTTGTACCGCCAAGAAGTATGAGTCCGAACGCGACGAGCATATGTATGCCAGCGGCCACAAGGATGTGGACCTGGTGTTGACCACCCGGGAGTTCGCCCGCCTGATCAAGAGCCAGGGAATCGATTTCCTCTCGCTTGCAGAGGAAGAAGCCGATAGTCCGATCGGCGAGTACAGCGGTGCCGGCACTATTTTCGGTGCCACCGGCGGCGTCATGGAAGCTGCGGTCCGCACCGCCTACCATGTTGTGACCGGCAAGGAACTGCAGAACGTTGAAGTCGATGTGGTCCGCGGTCTTGCCGAGATCAAGAAGGGAACCGTTGACTTTGATGGAACACCGGTTCGAGTTGCTGTTGTGCATGGCCTGTCCCATGTCAAGGAAGTGATGGATGAAATCCGTGCTGCCAAGGCAGAGGGCAAGCAGGCTCCCTATGAGTTCATCGAGGTTATGGCCTGTCGCGGCGGTTGTATCGCCGGTGGCGGACAGCCCTATGGTGCAACCGATAGTCTGCGCAATGAACGCTCGGCAGGCCTTTATGCCGACGACAAGAACAGTGCAGTGAGATGCTCGCACCAGAACGAGTCGATCCAGAAGCTTTACGAGACTTTCCTCGAAAAGCCGATGAGCCACAAGGCCCATCACCTCTTGCATACCACCTATCAGGATCTTCCTGTTTACAAGGCCTGATGGTTGGCCAGTATCCAATGTGCCCGGCCCCCGACAGGCCGGGCCTTTCTCTCTCATCTGAGCGATGATGAGGACAGCTCATCTACCCGCAAGGAAAAAACCAGCATGAGATGACATTTGACAGGGGTGATGCGGATGCAACAAGGTGTTGCGTACCGGCGCCAAGGGCTTGGTATCGGGAGGAGGTCCATCACAAGGCGCCACCACCAAACGAGCGAAGTTTCTTTCATTTGAGCTCGTCGCAATCGATGTGCTGATCATTGCAGGAGTATGGACGGGGACGGTGCACATTGATTGAAAATGGGGAGGCGGGAGCTTTACAGCTCCCGCCTGCACAATTGATCAGGGGATTCTGAACAGAAGCAGTGAAGAAGAACTCTTGGATGTGATGACCAGCATATCCTGCTTCAAGGACATATCCATTCTCGATGCTTGGTAGGACTCCAAGCCCTTGGTATCCAGATGGGTTGCTGCAAAGCTTGGAGACGGGCACTGGAAGGTCAGCAAGGTGGTAGGAGTGAGGACATACAGCTTGGTTCCCGACGGGTTGGGCAACAGCTGCACGATGCCGTCCATGTTTCCTATCCCGTTTTCTCCCGAAGAGTATACCTCCATCTGTTCCCAGGTTCCATTCGCATAGGTGAATCTTCCCACATCGTTGTCCGTTGCATACATCAGGTTGTCATCGTTCAAAAACTTCACCTCGGCTACATTGTTCAGATACGGGGTGTTGCCTGAGTTGAATTCAACCGGATTGGTGAATGGGACGACGATGGTGCCCTGGCGAAAAATTTTCAGCATGGAATTTTCTTTCAGGGTGAGCGCCGAGGATTTTCCTGTAGCGCTGATGGCCATACCTGCATACGGAATGTTGTACTGTGGATATCGCGTGTAGTAGTAATCCGAATACAGGTCTTTTTCTGCATTTACATAGAAATTCGTCTCAACAACATGGTCCTTGAGAGGATGCAGGCCGTAAAGAATTCCAGAACTGCGAACGAGGGTAAGGTCGGTGAGATAGGGGAACGTGAGGTCTCCCGGTACGATGTATCCGTATCTGTTGTTGCGGCTAAGACGCTTGGTAAGCGACGAGGTGGCGATGTCGTACTCATAGATGGTCAAAGCCGGTGTAACCGAGTCGGCAATGACCACCCTGTTTGAAGCGTGGTCGACCAATAGTTCGGTGATGCCGCTGGTGCAGAACCCATCGGCTGCGGTGTAGGTGTGCACGACTTCCAACGAATCACGGACAATCCTGCAGACTTGGATGGTCTGCGCTTGATTACTGGCCAGCAAAATCTTTCCATCGGGAAGGAATGCCGCATGGGCATCGATTCCGATATGCATGCCGCCGGTATTGTCCTGTACCGTGCTGACGAGGATCGGGACTCCGGTCTCCCCGTTTACAGTGGCGGTGAAAGAGATGCTGGCCGACCCGGAACTAGCCTTCAGGGCCCCCTTTGCAATGACGTCCAAACGATGGGTGCCGCTGGCCGGAGTGAAAGAGCAGTCCAAGCCGGTGCCTATCAGGACCCCGTCGAGGTACCAATCGACCGCCAGATTCGATGTATCGGCGGCACTCAGGCTGACGGTGACCGGCTGCAGGGCGTTGACCGTATCACTGATTCCCAGAATCGTGCACTCCACCGGAACCCCGAGCTGGTTGACCAGGGTCAAGCCGGAAGGGATGTTGGCATACTTGTCCAACTGCAGCGTGATTACTCCCTCGGTGGTCCTGTTGCCCACGATTCTCACCACCTCCGCACACCCTGCTACGGCGGTGCCGCCGCTGAAGAGCTGGGCGTTCAAAAGGTAGGAGCCTGCCGAATAGTGTCCTGAATAGGTCACCGAGCCTTCGGCCATGTTGTTGGTGGTAGGGCTGAGAACCTGGGTGTTGCCCTGTTCATCGGTGAGGTTCACCTGCAGCGAAGGGTCGCTGACATTCAGGGCGTTCCATGCAAGCTGGATGCTCAGCAGCCCTTTGCCTGCCAGACTGTCCAGTTCGATGGTGACCGGTGACGGCTCCGGTGTCAGATTGACTGTCGCCTGACCTGTCACCAGGTCGACGCCGTTGCTGTTCTGGCCTACAGCAGTGATGGTCCAATTGCCGATCAAGAGCCCTTCCACTTCCAGATTTTGCGTGGTGCTCATGACACTGAAGGTGGTTCCCTGGGGGCCTTCGCCTTCCACCACATAACGCGACACTTCCAGGGGAGTGTCTTGGGGAACCAGGGAGCGTTCAGCCGCTTCCTTGCTCACCATTCTCAATTGCAAGGTGGACCGAGCCGCGCTCTCCTCCTTGCATCCTCCGAGCATCAGGCACAAAAGGCCTATGAGGGGGATGAGAAACCAATGAGAAGTGATTGATGTTCTATTCATTCTTTCCTCCGACCACAAAGGAAGGAAGGGTGGGAAATCGCTTCACATCTTTTCTTTTTTCTCTTCAACGGGTACATTCAGTGCATGCAAGCATTGATCAAGATCGCCCTATTGGCCTTGACCCTGGTTCTGGTATTCATCAACCCCCTCTACATCGGACGGGTGGTCTACTATTCACTCTTTCCCCTGCTGTTTGTCCTGGTGTGGCTGTTCTACCGCACCTCCTACGTCGTCAGCGAGAGAGCAGTGCGCAAAGCAACCACAGAGCCTTTTTCCTACTCCTGTTTTTGCGCCCTTGTCCCTCCCGTGGATGACGGGGACCTCATCCGCGGAAGGCTGATCATTACCGACAAGCGGCTCGCCCTGTTTCAGAAGGATGCAAAGCAGAAAGCCGTCAAGGAAGTCTGGAGCATGGATATTGCCGAGGTCAAACACTTCACCGTCGGACAGGTGCTTTCGGTGCGAAAAGGCGTCACCTTCCTTGCCGAAGAGCGGGAGGCTCGGTTCGTAGGCCATCGGATTGCAAAGGACAAAGAGGCGATCACCATCGCCCTCGGCTGGAAACAAGCCTAGAAACTGTAACTGAACCCTACACGCATCGGCTCAAGGGAGAAATTGAAATCAGGGCTTGTGATCACCCACTGAGCCTGGATTCCCGCCTGGTAGAAGAAACGCAGGTTCTCCACGATTTCATAGGAGAAGCCGCCCAGCACTTTCGCCGTCAATCCAAACTCGGGGCTTGTCCCGAAGAAGAAGGTCGGGCCGAGGGAGATGGAGAGCGGAATATTGAAGGCCTCATCCTTCCTGAACGTCCATTGCCCTTTCGCCAGCACGCTGAGTTGGTTCTCGCCGCCGTCTCTCTCATACTCCAAGGCACCTCCGAAACTAAAGAGTGTATCGGTGTGCTTCAGAATATCCAGCTGTACCGAAAATCCACTATTGCCCAAAGCGGGAAGGTCGAAATTTGCAAACGATACTGCCGTCCCGATTGTCCAGCTCAACGGCTCTGGATCGATCTCTACACGGGAGGTGGGGATTTGCGGGGTCTGGGGCGCTATGGGTGTGAGCACTACTTTCCCGCTCTCACTTGCAGCCTCTGGAGGGCTCTCCTGCCCGTCTTGCATTGCAGCCGGTACAAGTGGCGCTTCACCGATGGTCGTCTCTTCAACCGGCAGCTCCCGATCGTCGGCAACAGGCTCCTCCGGTGCTGTCTCCGCCTCGGCGGATGCCTTCACCAAAGGCGGTTCAGGGGCGAACGGAATCGGTACTTTGGGGGCGCTGGAAACGGGAAGCTTGAGCAATCCTGACTTCAGCAGCGGGTCGATGGGAGGGGGGAGTGGATCCGTATTTGTCAGGACCGGCTGCTCGATGGGCACTTCTGCAATGGGCTCTTCTGGTACCATGGCCTCTTTGGCTTGCACCTCTAGTTGCACAGGTTCCTCAATGACCGCGGGTTTGGGTTCTTCTTCAGGGATGGGTTGGATAGGAGGCTGCAACAGGGCTTCTGCCGGCTGCGACGGCTGAGCCTGCAGCTGTTCACCTTGCTCAGGGGCACGAGTCTGAGGCCTCATCGCAAAGTACCAGTACGTACCGCTCAGTACCACGAGGCAGGCTACGACTATCAACACTACCGACAAAGTCTTATTCACAACATACTCCTTACAGTAACTATAACACCACAAGAGCGCTTTCTTGTACAAGTCTAACACGGGTTGATGCCCTCAGTATCATCATTTCCTTCTTTTTTGGTGAAGATTTGTGCATTTGTTCCCTCCCGGGGGTACCCTTTTTGGAGAATTTCAGCACCTGGGGATGCGTGATAAGGTCTGCAAACGGAGGGTATCGTATGCGGATCCATCTTGTCGCCCTGGTTTTGCTGCTTCCTTTCAGCCTTTCTGCACGGCATGCAGGATTGGCGGTCTCCCTCGACCTCTGCTCGCTGGACAGCCTTGCCTATGATACTGCAATCGTCCGCATGGAAGCAGCCTTGGATGTTACACCGGAGTTCAGCCTGAGCATGCCCCTGACCTTGACGGCAGAGCGGTACTTGGGAGGAGTGCAACTGTGGGAGACAGGCGTATTTCTCCAGTACCACCCGCTTGGTTGGGACCTGTTCCTCTCGCTTTCCCTGATGCAGGTCTCCTTCCTTGCCAACCATCCCTATGAGGATGGGATGCAGCTGTTGTTCCTGAACGAAATGGCTGTAGGGTGGCAATGCTCCTTCCCCCCGTCCATTGTCGTCATACCGAGTGTGATCATCAAGGATCCCAATCACATCCTCACCGAGGAGTATGGAACATTGCAATCTCTGTTTACACGGTTTCCCATGGTTCGCTTCGCTCTGCTTGTCGGATGGACGTTTCCTGTTCCCTCATCCAAGAGTGCAGGGCGGTGAATATTTTGCATGAACAGGAAGGAGGAAGATTCTATGATACGCACATTAGGCAATTGGGTGGTGGTTATCCTGCTTGTCCTGCCTCTCAGCGGATGTTCGATGGGCTGGGAAATGCAGAGCAAGGCAAAAATCAGCGATGACCAACTGTTTCCTGCTGTATCGGAGATGATCGAGCAGCAGAAGGATGTGGTATGGCCGTATCTGGAGGAGGACCTGCAGCGGGGGCTTGCCTCGAGGCAGGTCAATGCCGGCGAGATCGTGACCAATACCTTGGAGGAGGAACAAGGCCGCCAATATCTGGAGTTCTGCTACACGGTAGGCATGGATGCGGATATTGAGGAGGTCGTTGCGTTCGCCCATGGGCTGTTGAATGAACAGGAGCAGCAGGAATTGGATGAGAAGCTTGAGGCTGCACGAACGCTCATGCTGGACAAGGCTGAGGTGCTCAGCAGGGGCCTGGCGCCCAGCCAGCGTGCGGCATTCTGGAAGGATATGCAGAAACTGGTCACCAGGACGCTGGTGCTCTTTACCGCAGGAGTCGTCTATGCGTGCATCCCTACGGTGGTGTTCTGGGGAAAAGTCTCTGCAGCAACCGCCATCGCAGTAGCAACAGGAGTGGTTGCCAGCACCGTCATGTCCATCTGGCGGTACTATCAGTTCGGCGGCAGCATCGACGAGTCGTTCGGTGACTGGCTGACCAGCGTCACGACCGAGCCTGAGCTGTCGTATGCCCTGGCGGCAAGTGTGATTGCAGTGGGCAACACCCTCAAGCGGGGTGCGGTGGTGACAGGAATCATCATCTGCGTGTTTGCCCTGTACAACGTGGTGGACATGGTCAAACCGATGCTTGCCAAATACAATTTCGGTGTTTGAGCAAGCCCTGTGTTTCTGAGGTTGCTCCAGCCAGTGCTTTGTGAAATACTATGTGCATCACGAACATCAGCAAGGAGCTCCTCACCATGTCTACTTCCCTGAAAAACGAAATCCTGTCACGGTTCCTCCGTTATGCAGTCATCGATACCATGAGCGACGACCAGGCTGTGGCCGTCAAGCACCCCTCCACCGACGGTCAGTGGGATCTGTTGAACCTGCTCGTCGATGAATTGAAGGCGATGGGCATCAGCGACATCCAAGTCGATCCCAACGGGGTGGTCATCGCAAGACTTGCTTCCAACATCGATCACCCGGTGCCCACCGTTGCCTTCATGGCCCATGTCGATACCGCAGATGATGTCATGGGAAACAACGTAAAGCCAAGAGTTATTGACTCCTACGACGGCAAGGATATCGTGCTGAACGAACAGTACACCCTTGTGGCCGAAGAAAATCCCGAGCTGGCCAAGTATGTGGGGGAGACGATCATCGTCACCGACGGCAATACCCTGCTGGGCAGCGACGATAAAGCCGGCGTGGCTGAGATCATGAGTGCCGCCGCCTATCTGAAAGCCCATCCAGAGGTCAAGCACGGGGTGGTGGAGTTCATCTTCACCAGCGACGAGGAGACCGGGGCTGGGATGAATACCTTTCCCTACGACAAGATCAGCTGCGACTACTGCTATACCATCGATGGGGGAAAACGCTTTGAGATTGAGAGCGAGTGCTTCAATGCAGCAACGGTGAAGGTCCATTTCAGCGGGGTCAGCTATCACTTGGGCATGGCCCGCGGCAGGCTTGTCAACGCTCTGACGATGGCCTCGTTCTTCATCAATGCCCTTCCCCAAGCGGAAAGCCCGGAAGCAACCGATGGCCGTTACGGTTACTACTGCGCCCAAAACATAAGCGGAACCAGCACCGAGGTTGACCTCACCCTCTACCTCAGGGATTTCGACCTGGACATCCTGAATCGCAGAATCGATGCGATCAAGAGTCTTGCTGCCGCCACCGAGGCTCTCTATCCGAACGGAAAGGTCAGCGTCGATGCAAAACACATCTACTACAACATGGCCCTGGTTGCAGCAAAGAAACCCTTTGCCATGGAGAATCTCTATGAGGCAGGCCGGCAGCTCGGCATGGAACTGCAAAGCAGCTTGATTCGCGGCGGCACGGATGGAGCGCGCATGGCCAATGAACGCGACATACCTTGTCCGAACATTTTCACCGGCGGTCACAACCTGCATTCACGCTTTGAGTGGGCGGCTCTTCCTGCCATGGTGGATGCCTGCCGCCTGATCATCAAGATTGTCGAGGTGGGTGCTTTGAAATGAAGCGGCTCTCCTCTCTCCTTCTATGCCTGCTTCTCTTTTCGCTTCCGGCCGCATCCCTTGAGATTGACAGTGCAAGCACCGTTTCCGAGCAGGTCCGCCTGTCTGTCAGGCGGGCCTTGGAGCGTGCGGTGCTGCCGCTGCTCAAGGAAGATGAGACGCTTGTCGCCCATATCGATACAGCGGTCCTCAATCTTTCCGTCGGAGAGCGGCACCTCGCACTTGATATGCCCGGTCATGAACAGGACCTGGAAACGTTTCTGGTCTCCAACCTCGCCTATGACGGGCTTGTCCTGGTTGGGGAGCTTCCTCCCTTCGGCTTGGAGTTTGTCCTTGATCGGGGCTTTGCCGTCGAAAACAGCTCAAAGACGCTCATCGGTGAAGGTCGGCCCTACTGGGTATTGGACGGCCAAGGCCGAAAACGCGGAGTGGTGGTCGCTTCTCATGTGCGAACCAGCGAGCCCAAGTTGGCCTTCCTCCAGCAGACGGCAGGGGGAGAGCTCCTTGCCGGCATGGCCCTTGCCCCCATGGGGTTGTTTCCCCTCAGTGTCGAATCCAGCATCCATGTTGATGGCTCGATAGGAGTGGGCGTTGGTACTTCCTATCCCCTGCCTTCCTATCCGCTGTGGTTGCACTTGGGTTTCAGCACCCCCGATTTTGAGCAGGGGTATCTGGTTGTCGGGCTGGGCTCTGCACTCCCGCTCTCCCATCTTTTCTCTTCCAAGAGCCATTTGGTTCGTTCCCTCAGCCTTGAGGCAAAGGCTCTCGTCGGTATAGGCACCTTTTTTGCATCAGGCGGACTCTCCTATATGGGCGAGGGAAGCCTTTCTGTGGTGTATCACCAGGGAGCCTGGGCTTTCAGGCTGGGAGCGGGGAACCACCTTGCGGCCTCCAGTCAATCGTTGGTGCGTCAAGGGCTTTTCCTCAGTCTCGGAACATCGTACACTTATACACCATGAAACACGCATTGCGCACCCTCTTGATCGGCCTTCTCTTCAGCCTGATGCTCTCATCCTGCTCGTCGCTGTCCGACTTGGTGCGTTCCCAGGTGGAAGGTCTTCCCTCCTGGGTGTACAGCCCCCAGACACGAAGCGACCAGGTGGCATTTGTCGGACAGGGGAGTGCAGCGGTGGCATACAATGCAAGGCTGCTTGCGTACGAGGACATCCTGAAGCAGATATCGGAGTATGTCGGTGAGGATGTGCGCAGTGCCTACTATCGCGAGCTGACCACCACCAACGCCATCGCGGACCTCAAGCTCACCATTTCCAGCGAACATGAACGGACCGAAGGCCGCTTGCAGAACCATGTGTATCTTTTGGCCCGCTTGGATGCCGGGCTGCTTGCCGGCAAGCGGACAAGCGTCTACAACGAAATCTTGAAACGCGATGCTGATATTGAAGAACTGCTGAAACAGGCCGACCGCTCCTATCGTGCCAATGATGACACAACAACCATCCGTCTCTATCTGGAGGCGGCGATTCTTGCCGCCCAAGGACCGGTCAATGTCAAGAAACACGAGTTGCCATACCTTTTGGAGAAGGCCCAAACCTTTATCTCATCGCTGCAACTGTCCCTGCGTGATGCCGACCCATCCAAGGCAACCGTGAGTGTGTATGTCCGCCGCAAGAGCCGGCTGCTCTCCCCGAAGGTCCTCAAGGCATCGGTCACAGCGACGTTCCAGGCTCGAAACAGCCTGGGAAGGTCGTATACCGATTTCTTGCAGTTCAACACCGCCGGTGATGGGTTTTTCTCCTTTGTTCCCTACAACCAAGGATTGCACAAGAGTGGTGAAGTGATTTTCTCCCTCGATTTCACCGATTTGCGCAATCGGATTTCATCTGCATTGGATGCTCAGGCCATCGCACCCATCCTCGCTGCCATGGATGAGTGCCGCATCGAATTCCCCTATTCGATAGCTTCACCGGTGGCCGGCCGGATGGTGGCAGCACAGATACAGGCCTTCAACCAGCAAGGGGCCCTTCTCCCCCAGGGCAGTGCCCTGCAATCCTTCAGCGAAGAACTGGCCCTTGACGGCATCGCTGTCCAGCAGGTCTCCCTGGGTTCTGTGGAATTGGAAGAACAACTTGCCCAACTGCAAACGATGTATCCTCAAGGTGCATTGGCTTTGTTGGGGACGGTGGGAGTGCTCTCCACCCAGCAGATACAGGAAAAGCAGGTGGTGGTGGTCTCAGGACGGGTACGGATCCACGACCTGGAAAACCAAAGCGTGCTGTATGACACCGCTGAAGTGGAAGCCGTGGCTTCGGGAGCCACCTTGCTTGAAGCACGCGAAGAGGCCTTCAGGCGTTTCGGCTCCATGGCAAGCTACCTGGTGAGGGACTTCCTGTTCAAGCGTTGAATAGCGCAAGCAGGGCCTTCGGATTGTTGCTGATGATTCCCATGGCACCCCGTTCAAGCAAGGATGCCGCTTCGTCGGGATCATCGACTGTCCAGGTACAGAGCTGATAGTTCCACTCTCTTGCCTGATCGAACTGCTCCTTCGGCGGTTTGAGATAGGCCGGCCGCACCAAATGCCTGCCTTGGCCGTGCCGAAGGATTTTCGGTACGGAGGACGAGTCGCTGTAGATGATGGCTGTGGGGATGCTGTTTTTGCTGATGCGCTTGAATCGCAGCAGGCTGACGGGGTTGAAGGAGCTTAGCAAGGCCCGGCTCTTGAGGCTTTTCATTTCAAGCAGGGCAAGCACGGCAGCTTCCAGGCCGAGGTTTGCTGTTCCCTCGGCTTTCAACTCGATGTCATACAACACCTTGTCCCGACAGAGGTCGAGCACCTCTTCCAGAAGCGGTATATGCTGACCGTCGCCGACGTCGATCTGCTTCAGCTCTTGATGGTCCAGTTCGTCGATGCGCTTGTCAATGCCGGCTATGCGCTTCAGGTCGTAATCGTGGAAAACCACCAGCTCACCGCTTTTGCACCTCTGCACATCGAGCTCAATCCCGTCGATGTGCATATCCAGGCAGGCTTTGAAGCTCGCAAGGGTGTTCTCCGGATGATCGAACGAGGAACCGCGATGGCCGAAGAGGACCGGTTTGTCAAAGACTTGCTGCATTATGGTGTCCCCCAGCGGAGGCGGGAGACCTCAGCCTTCCAGAGTTCCGTGTCGATGGTCTCAAGAACCAAGGGGATATGTTCGAATCGCCGATCGGAGGCGATATGTTCGAAAGTCGGCCAGCCGATGGTCCCCTTCCCAAGGCTCTCATGACGGTCGAGCCTGCTTGCCGCCGGCTCTTTTGCATCGTTGAGATGCATGCCCCTGAGTTTGTCCAGCCCGATGAGGGTGTCAAACCGTGCAATGGCCTTCTCAAATTCCTCGATGCTGCCGAGATTGTACCCTGCAGCATGTGCATGGCAGGTGTCGATGCAGAACCCCACCCGCTCTTGTGTCCTGCACTGCTCATACAGGTAGGCAAGCTCTTCGAAATTGGAGCCCAGATTGGATCCTTGGCCTGCAGTATTCTCTATGACTGCAATGGCATTGCCGGTCTCGGAAAGTGCGATGTCCAGACTCTCGGCAACCAGGCGCAACCCCTCTCGGGCATCCACCTGGTTGAGGTGTGAGCCCGGGTGAAAGTTGAGGAGCTTCAGTCCCAGCTGCTCCACACGCTTCAGTTCATCGATGAAGGCATCCAGACTCTGTTGCCGTTTCACTGAATCAGGATTTGCGAGGTTGATCAGATAGCTGTCGTGCACCAGGATCTGGCTGGAGCTGAAATCCAAGGACTCGCATGTTTTGACAAAGAGCGCAATTTCCTCAGGGTCCAGCGGCTTGGCCTTCCACTGCCTCTGATTCTTGGTGAACATGCCCAGTGCATTGGCACCGAGCTCGTGGGCCGAGATGAGGGCGTTCTGAAGTCCTCCAGCGATGCTGGTATGAGGTCCAATCGTATGCATAGAGGAAACCTAGAGCTTTAGGGCAGGGTTGTCAATCATCTGAACTCATGGTAGTGTCCTCCTTACAGAGAGAGGAGCGATACAGGATGAGCGAACGGCAATGGGCCCTTGGCGATGAGGTATCCGGGTTTCAGTTGGTAGAGATTTCCACCCTGCCTGAGTACAAGGGCATAGGGTACTTGTTTCGACATATTGAAACCGGTATGGAAGTGTTCCAGGTGGTCAATGAGGATAGCGAGCTCTTTTTCAGCTACGTGTTCAAGACGCTGCCCGGCAACGACTGCGGGATCGCCCACATTCTGGAGCACTGCGTGCTTGCCGGCTCGGCGCGTTACCCGGTGCGCGATCCGTTCATGACGTTGCTCAAGGGCAGCACCAACACCTTCATGAATGCCATGACCTACCCGGACAAGACCCTGTATCCAGCGGCCAGCCCGCTGAAGAAGGACTTTGACAACCTCTTCAGTGTGTACACCGATGCAGTATTCGCCCCGCTTCTGAGAGAGGAGACTTTCTGGCAGGAAGGGGTGCGCCTGGTCACCGACGGTGAGAACCTTCACTTTGAAGGGGTTGTCTACAACGAAATGCTCGGAGACAGCTCCGACCATGACTCGATTGTCGGCAAGAGCAGTGTTCGTTCCCTGTTTCCCGATACTCCCTACGCCTTTGAATCGGGGGGGAATCCCGAACAGATTGTCCGCCTCGATTATCAACAGTTTCTCTCTTTCTACAGCCAATTCTACCATCCCTCCAACTGCAAGCTGTTTCTATTTGGAGACCTGCCGGTGGGAGAGAAGCTGGCCTACCTCGATCAGGAGTATTTGAAGACCCGCGGTTCGCTTCGGGTGAACAGCACCTGCAAGCTGGCCAAAGGCTGGAAGCAGGAGCGCAGTGTCACCTTCACCAGTCCGATGGAAGAGGGGCAGACCAAGGAGAGTTCCTCGGTTGTCCTCTGCTGGGCCACCGGCGAGGTGACTGATTCCTTGGCTTTGATCACCCTTTCAACCCTGGTGGACATTCTTCTGGGAAATCCGGCTGCACCGCTGTACAAGGCGCTGCTTGACAGCGGGCTTGGGTTGGATATCTCTCCAGAAAGCGGGATGAGCGCCGACTTCAGGCAGATGCCGTTTTTGGTCGGTTTCAAAGGAATCGATGCACAGAAGGCGGAGCAGGCAAGAGCTTGCATCCTCAACTCACTGGCGGACATCATCGAGCAAGGCTTGGACAGCGAATTGGTCGCCTCCAGCCTGAAGCGTGCGCGCTTCAAGCAGCTGGAGATTCCCGGGGGCATGCCCAATGGGCTGAGGGCGTTGAACCGGAGTCTTCGTGGTTGGATCTTCGACCTCGGCCCCAGCGCCACCATCCAGTCGGCGCCCTTGCTTGAAGAGCTCGAGCGGAAGCTGCAGGAAAATCCCCGATATTTCGAGGATTGGATGCAGGTCAATCTCATCGACAACCCCCACCGGTGCCTGGTGACGGTAAAAGGGGATGCCGAGCACCAAAAACGCCAAAGTGATTCAATCGCGCGATACGCCCAGCAAGTCAAGGAAGAGCTGGGAAAGAAGGGGATGAAGCAGATCGCCTTGCAGAATGAGCGGTTTGCCGCATTTGAGAATGAGGGTGATACACCCCAGGCGTTGGTGACTGTACCGTACCTGCGTTTGAGCGACCTGCCCGGCACGATCAAGCCGAATACCCATGATCATGTGCTTGCAGGCGGGCGGGACCTCTTCATCAGGCCGCAATTCTGCAACCAGATCGTCTATGCCGATATCAGCTTGGATATTGCCGACTTCTCTGAGCGTGAGTTGCTGTTGCTTCCATTCTATACAAGGCTGGTGCAGATGACCGGTATGGGCGAGCTCTCCTATGTACAGGTAGCCACCAAGCTCAAGCACCTGACCGGCGATTTCAACCTCTTTGTCGAGATGGGCTCGTCGTGCAATGATGAGGATGTTCTGGTGCTGCTCTGCCGGGCCAAAATGCTGGTTGAGGATTTTGAAGAGGCGATGCATTTCATCCAGCGGTTGCTGTTTGAAGCCAAGGTCGATGACCTGAAGCAGATCAAGCAGGTGCTGAACAACTATAAAACCGATTTTGCAGACAGCATAACCTACAGCGCCCACAGTTTTGCCTCCCTGTGTGCGGCCAGCGTCTTCAGCCCGGTCCAGTACGAAGGCGAGCAGCTTTCCGGTCTGCACCAGTGGTTCTTCCTCGATGCCCTGACCGACGACGACCTGCCTCAATTGGCTGAACAGATGCTCGCACTGCAGCAGAAGCTGAACAATCGCAATCGCCTGATCACCCACCTCAGCTGTGATGAACAGACTGTCTCGTCCCTGATTCCGGTCGTTGATCGCTTTGTTCTGGGGTTCGAGGACAAGGGCCCCGTTATCGCCAAAAAACGCAGCTACGATGCAGTCAGCAAGGGTGAAGTGCACGAGGTGCAGCTCTATCGGCTTCCCTCCACTGTCAGCTATGCAGCCTATGCCCTGAGAACCAGTGCACGGGGCAGCATCGAACAGGCGGCCCAAGTCTTGCTCGGCCAGATTCTCAGCGGAAACGACCTGTGGGAGGTAATCCGAGGTCAGGGAGGAGCCTACGGGGTGTCGGCCACTGCCGATGTGATGGAGCAGGTGTTCGTGTTCTCCACCTATCGCGATCCTCGGATCATCGGCTCGCTCAGTGACTTCAAGCGGGTGCTCGCCACATATGCAACCGAAGCCGTCGATGCCAAGCACATTGAGAATGCCTTGATTTCCACCGTCGGTTCCGAGCTCAAACCGCTCTCACCCGGCCAGGACTCCATCCTTTCATTCCGGCGGCTGCTCTACAAGATCAGCGATGAATTCAGGCTCATGCGCAGGGAGCAGTTGCTGGGCATGGACAGCGACAAGCTCAACAGGGGAGCCCAGGCGTTGCTGCAGTCGGCCGAGATGGAGGATTCCTATGTGGTGTTGGCTGGTTCCCAGTTGCTGGAAGCTGAGAAGATGAAGCATCCTATGCTTGATCGTCCTTCAATCCGTCTGCCGCTATAGATCGTTCGCCCCAGATGCGGGCCAGGCTGTTGAGGTCCTTGGCCGACTTGAGTTTGAGCACAACGCATTGACGGATGCTCGCCTGGCTTTTTGCAATATCCTCGGCCAAGGCTTTGCAGGAAGGGCTGCCGCACAGTCCGCAGTCGATGCCGGGCAGGGCTGCGAGGATGCGCTCGGCCTTGCGGAGTTTTTGCAATGCTTTTGCATGGTCGGTATCGAGTCCGAGTACCTCAAGGGGGGCGGCCGGTTCCAGATTGAGATTCTTGTAGAACGCACTCTTATGCATCAGGATGCGTTCACACAAATTTTGGTCCAACTGCTTGGGGACGGTGCTGGACCAGTGCCTGAGCCGTTCGGTGGCCAGAAATCGGTTGCGGACCGTCAGGATTCCACCGACGCATCCCTCTGCACAGGCGTCAAGCTCCAGAAATTGCAGGTTCGTCTCCTGCTCGTCTTCCAGGATTTCCAAGAATTCAATGACATTGTGCATCTCGTCGACGGCCAGGCAGCGTCCGCTGTGATTCGAGCTCTGTCCCTTGACCAAGCTCCACCGTAAGGCTTTGCGGGTGCAGACTGGGAAGCTGAAAGCACGGGTTTCTTCCTGTACTGCTTCCTTGTGCTTTGCAAGGTATGAGCAAACAAGGTTGTATGCGGTATCGAAGTTGATGATTCCGTCGAAGAGACGATGTTCCTCCGATCCCTCGGTCTTGAACTGGGCGATTTTTGCAGCGCAGGGACTGAAGTAGAAGACGCCCAGGCCATCGGCAAGTGTCTTCAGTTCACTGCGGGCGAACATGGCCGTCACCTGTGCAGGGGAGCGAAGGGTGCTCAGATTGCCCACCAAGAGGGGGAACCTGACTTGAATCAGGCGCTGGACCGATGGACAGAAATTGCTGATCAGGGGAAGAGAGGAACTCTGGTCCTTTGCTTCAAGAACAGTAAGAATATCCACACCGGTTTCGGCAAGGTAGAGATGGGTGAAACCCAGCGCATATAGAGTTGTGATGATCTGACCAAGAGTCACCGAATCGTCGAACTGTGCAAAAAAAACAGCCGGTACAATGGCGACGCGGGTGGTGTAGCTTTCAAGCTGGGAAAGACTGTCCTGCTCGATGGCGATGGCGTTGTTCGGACAGACAGCCATGCACTGGCCGCATTCAATGCACAAGCCATTGTCGATCCGGGCTTTCCCCTTGGCGATGCGGATGGCCTGGGTCGGGCAGCGCTTCATGCAATGGGTGCACCCCTTGCAGGCATGTTCGACGATGTAGAGGGCGTGATGGAAAAGCTGGGTGCTCATACATCCTCCTTGAGATTGAAGAGCATGGTCAGATGGGTATGGTCGCCGGCTTTCGTATAGATGGAGAGCTTGTCACAGCTTTTTTGGATGTTCGGCAGTCCCATGCCAGCCCCGTATCCCAGTTCGCGTACTTCATCGGTTGCAGTGGACCACCCCTCGGTCATTGCCAGGTCCAGGTCAGGGATGCCGGGGCCTGTATCGATGACCTGGACTTGGATTGTATCTTCCTCGAAGTCGCAGAGAATCCTGCCTCCGTAGGAGTGTGCAATGACGTTGACTTCAGCCTCGAAGACCGCGACTATGATGCGCTTGATCGTCAGGGGGGGGATGTTCAGCTGCTTGAGCAGCCGTTTGAGATTGCTTGCGGCAACCCCTGCCACCGAGAAGTCCTGAGCTGGTACGAGGTACTCTTGATGCATCCTAATATACCGGCTTCAACCCTTGTTGATAGAGCAGTGCGCTGGCCTTGAAGAGGGAATAGGCAGTGTAGGAGAGGGAGATGTTCAGCTCATTTGCCATATCGATCATGCTCTGGCTCGGTTTCTTGTTGCGGACCAGGAGGATGTTGCTGATGTCGCTCATCTCCGCAGTTCTGATGGCTTGGTTGTTGGACAAGCCGGTGATGAGGATGATGTCATCCTCCAAAATGGTCAGGACATCGCTCATGAGGTCGCTGGCGAAGCCTCTCGTCACTTCATCTTCCAGATGGGACTCTCCGCAGACGAGTTTCCCATCCACACATGCTAAAATATCTTTGAGTTTCATAGGTGAGAGTATACCATGGACGGAGGCCTCAACGGTAGGTAAAACTCCGGCTCCTTTTGCTCTTTTTGCCTTTCAAAAAGAAAGGTGAGAAGCTATACTGGCCTAAAGAGGAGGATTTGCGTGAAATACGTTGGAGCTTTGGACCAGGGAACGACCAGTACCCGCTTTATTGTGTTTGATCAGGAAGGAAGTCTCGTTTCATCTCATCAGCTGGAACACCAGCAGATTTACCCCCAGCCCGGTTGGGTTGAACACGACCCTTGGGAAATCTGGGACAACAGCTCGGAGTGCATCAGCAAGGCTCTGAAGGCTGCCAACCTCAAAGGTAGTGACATCGCCGGCATCGGCATCACCAACCAGAGGGAGACGATTCTTGCATGGAATCCGAAAACCGGAAAAGTATGGCACAATGCAATCGTCTGGCAGGATTTGCGGGGAGCCGATCTCATTGAACGGCTGAAAGGGCAGGTCGATGCCTCCTTCCTCCAGAAAAAAAGCGGATTGCTTTTCAGCCCGTATTTTGCCGCGTCCAAGATCGCCTGGCTTTTGGACCATGTTGAGGGCCTTCGAGATGAGGCTGAGAAGGGGAATGTGGTCTTTGGTACCATCGACACCTGGCTTACGTGGAATCTGACCGGAGGGAAGGCTCTGGTCACCGATGTCTCCAACGCCTCACGCTATCTTTTGATGAACATTGAAAGCTGCCGGTGGGATGATGATCTGCTCGAGCTTTTCAACATCCCCAAGAAAGCACTCCCGACCATCGTGCCATCCTCGGGTATGGTGTACGCCATGACGACCCCCAGCGGGCCCTTGCGCAGTGAAGTGCCTGTCTGCGGCATTCTCGGCGATCAACAAGCCGCCTTGTTCGGTCAGGCATGCTTCACCGAAGGACTAGGAAAAAGTACGTATGGCACCGGCTGTTTCCTTTTGGTGAACACCGGGCGCAAGTTGGTCACCAGTGCACAGGGACTCTTGACCACCGTTGCCTACCAGCTGGGAAACGAGCCTCCCATGTACGCCTTGGAGGGCTCCATTGCGGTAGCCGGTTCTCTGGTTCAGTGGGCCCGCGATAACCTCAAGATTGTGGAGACTCCACAGGAACTGGACAAACTGGCCTCCTCTGTGCCAGACTGCGGCGGAGTGTACATTGTTCCTGCTTTCAGCGGGCTTTTCGCCCCGTACTGGAGATCGGATGCCCGCGGGGTCATCGCCGGCCTTACCGGGTATGTCACCCGTGCCCACCTCGCCAGGGCCATCCTTGAGGCAACAGCCTTCCAAGCCCATGATATTTTCAAGGGAATGGAGAAGGACAGCGGCATCGAGATGACCACATTGAAGGTCGATGGAGGACTTACCAACAGCAAACCGCTCATGGAGTTCCAAGCCGACTTGTTGGGCATCCCCGTCATCCGTCCGTTGGTTGTGGAAACCACCGCTTTGGGCGCCGCCTATGCGGCCGGCCTGTCGGTGGGGGTATGGAAGGATCTCGACGAACTGGCTTCCTATTGGAAGGAAGATCGACGCTGGGAACCCAAGATGAGCGATGAGGTGCGATGTGAGAAAATTCGGTTCTGGAAAAAAGCAGTGAACCGCACCCTGGATTGGGTGGGTACCCAAGAGGATGAACAGTAGGAGTTCCTGATGGTTCTTGATGCAATGCAAGGAGTGTTGTCATTCATACGCCCCGCCTTACAGGTGGGGGTTCTTGCATGGTTGTTCTATCGGTTCTATGAGACCATAGCCCAGACCAAGGCACAACAGATGGTCAAGGTGGTGGTTGTCCTGTTCTCCGCCTTCGCCATCAGCTACATCCTTAAATTGGATGTACTGCTCTGGTTCTTCCGCTATATCTCGGTTCCCGCAACCATTTTCATCTGTATCGTCTATCAGCCGGAACTGAGGAGGTCGTTCACCCAGCTTTGGAGCGGCCGTTCCAGGCTCTTCAGGATCGGGACGCAGACTACGAGTTCGGATCAGATCGACTCCATCCTCAACGCCTGCACCGTGCTGGTGAACAAGCGCAGGGGCGCCTTGATCGTATTCCCCCGCCGCCTGGGGATCAAGAACATCATCGATAGTGGGACCCGGCTCAACGCCGACCTTTCCACCAGCCTGATCCTTACGGTGTTCGACCATGATACCCCGCTGCACGATGGGGCGATGGTTATCCAAGGCGGGCGCATCGTCGCCGCCGGATGCTACCTCCCCCTCAGCGAGCAGACCGATATCAAGAAGAGTTTCGGAACCCGCCACCGGGCGGCGTTGGGATTGGCCGAGGAGTCTGATGCCGTTGTGCTCATCGTCAGCGAGGAGACCGGGGCGATAAGCATGACATACAACGCCAACCTCTACTATGACTTGGAAACAGGGACGATCAAGCGAATGCTGCTTGCCTTGTTCAGTTACAACGACATCACGCCCGAAGAACTATTGCAGGAGGCAAACAGTGATGAAACTGAATAAACACCTGCAAGCATTCATCTACAACTGGCCGGCCAAGGTCTTGTCCTTGGTCTTTGCCTTGCTGGTCTATGCCTTTATCCAATACACCACCTTGGGAGCACGGGTGGTAACCATTCCCCTGGAAGTCTTGCTGCCTGACCGATACGAGGCCGAGAGCCTTGTGCCTGCTTCGGTCGAGGTCAGCATCAGGGGGAATGAGGATGTCATCTACCTCATCAATCCGAATTCCATCCAGGCAAGTGTGGACTTCTCTGCCGTCAAGCAGGAGGGTATTGCCACAGCTCCGGTGATTCTTGTCTACGATGAGCAGGTCTTTGACAGTGCCGATATCGCCTTGTCGGCCAATCCCACCCAATTCAGGATTCTCTTCACAGCGGGGAGCGGACCTGATGATTGAGGGCATCGGCATCGACGTGGTGAATATTGACCGGATCGGCAGACTCTCTGAAGCAGTGAAGCAACGGTTGTTCCATCCGCGGGAGCTGGAAGATGCATCCGCTCTTGCCTTGGAGGTGCAAAGCGAGTTCCTTGCCGGTCGATTTGCCGCCAAGGAAGCCCTGGGCAAAGCTTTGGGCACCGGATTGAAAGGGATAAGCTTGCAGGAAATCTGGGTGGAGAAGCAATCTGACGGCAGTCCCAAACTTTGCTTTGCAGGAAGAGCCCGGATATTGGTAGGCTCCCGGACGGCCATGCTATCCATCAGTCATGACCAGCCGGTTTCAGTGGCTGTGGTCTTGCTTCAAGGAGGTTGTGATGGCTCGCTCTGATTGGAAACGGCCTGATCTGGAGCCTCTGGGGCCGGGGCTTAGAAGAATTCGGATGACTGTCTCCTACCACGGCAGCCACTACAGTGGTTGGCAAAAGCAAGCCAATGCAAAAGCTGTCGCCGAAATCATCGAGCAAGCGGTCAAGCAGATGATCGATGAGGATGTTCAGGTGGTCGGCAGCGGTAGAACGGACAGCGGGGTGCATGCCTTGGCGCAAGTCTGTCATATGGACATTGCCAACACCCGGGTGAAGGCACAGAAGTTCGCCCTTGCGCTCAACCGGCTGCTTCCCGCCGACATCAGGATTCTCGACTCCAGCGAAGTCGATGGAACCTTTCATGCCCGCTATACAACCATGGCGCGGATGTACCGCTACTACTACAAGCGTGAATGTGACATGACCGCCTTTGACGACCAGTTGGTGGCAAAGGTGAAGCAGTTTCCTCCGCTTGACTTGCTGAGCTCCTATGCCCAAGTCCTGCTGGGAACGCATGACTTCACCACCTTCACTGCAAGCGGTGATCTCTGTCCATCCCGCTGGCGGGACATCTATGAGTCGTATTGGAAGGTGGAGACGGACCGTTACGGCAAACAGCTCTTGACATACACCATCTGCGGCAATGCGTTCTTGTACAGGATGGTACGCTCTCTGGTGGGGTCGATGATGGAGTTTGCCCGGAAAGGCCTGACTGGAGAGGAGTTTGCCGACATACTCGCTTCACTGGACCGAAGTCGTGCCGGCTGTACAGCCGGCGCCTGTGGTCTCTATCTCTACCGGATCAGCTACGATCCGGCTGAGTATGCATGGTTTGAGGAGGACGGCAATGAGTGACATCCAGCACAAACGCGACGCCCTTGCCACGGCGTTGCAAAGCTTTGTGGACCTGTGCGATGAGGCTGAGGCGGTCATCGGGTCTGTCCCGGTGCAAGGCAGTGGCCCACGTGATTTCTCCGCCCTGCTCGATGCCTTGCTGCCCCTTCCGATCGATAAGGATTCCATCCAGGGCACCAATATCCGACAGCTGGAATCCCTTGCTCTGGCGTGTACCAAGTGCCGTCTTTGTGAGGGAAGAAACCATGTGGTGTTCGGAGAGGGGACCCTCCCGGCCCGCCTGATGGTCATCGGAGAGGGCCCTGGGTTTGAGGAAGATGCCAGCGGCAAGCCATTCGTTGGAAAGGCAGGCCAGTATCTGGACAGCTGGCTGAACGCCATCCATCTCAACCGCAGCAGCTCGGTGTACATAGCAAACATCGTCAAGTGCAGGCCGCCGCAGAATCGTGATCCCGAGGTCGACGAGGTGCAGGCCTGCATTCCGTACCTCAAGCGGCAGATCCAGCTGGTCAAGCCGCAAATCCTTCTTTTGGTCGGCAGCGTAGCAGCACGTTCACTGCTTGGCGTTGCCGACGGGGTGGGCAAGCTGCGGGGTCGATTTTTGCGGTATGAAGGAATTCCGGTGGTGGTTACCTACCACCCGGCTGCAGTATTGCGCAATTTGGAGCTGAAACGGCCGGTTTGGGATGATTTGAAGAAGGTTGCCGCGTATTTGGATATCCAGCTGTCCGGGAGGTCGTGATGGCCTTGTTTGCCATGGTGGCCTTGGACTTGCCGCTCAAGCAAGCCTTTACCTATACCATCGATCCCGAGATCGCCGACAAGGTGGCTGTAGGGCATCGGGTGGTCGTCCCATTCGGCAAGCGGGAGATGACCGGCTTTGTCATCGAGCTGTTGGACGCTTTCACCGCTGCATACGATGTGAAGCCGATCAAGCGCGTCATCGACGCATCGCCGCTCTATGGCAGGCAGCTCATCGACCTTGCCGATTGGATGAGTCGGTACTATCTGTGCTCGCTCGGGGAAGCGTTGAGCATGATGGTCCCCGGAGGAAGAAGGGAGCTCGGCATCCCCGCTCTCGAGATCGAGGAAGACCTGAGCTTTGAGCGCATCCACCATCTCAGCGATGAGCAGGATGCCGCGATCAAGGAGATCCTGAGGCGCGAGAAACCGATGTACTACCTCTACGGAGTGACCGGAAGCGGCAAGAGCGAGGTGTTCTTGCGCTGTGCCGAGGCGGTGATAGCAGAAGGGAAATCGGTCATCTACCTGGTGCCCGAAATCACGCTGACCCATCAACTAGTCCAGCAGGTCTCCACACGGTTTGCCAATAAGGTGGCGATTCTTCATTCAGCTCTCACTCCCAGCCAACGGCTGAAGGAGTGGAAGCGCATCATCAGAGGGGAAGTGGACCTTGCAATAGGTGCCAGAAGTGCCGTGTTTGCTCCGTTTGAAAATCTTGGTCTGATCATCCTCGACGAGGAGCATGAGAACAGCTATAAGAGCGGCAATACCCCCCGTTATCATGCCAGACAGGTTGCCCAGCGCCGTTGTCAGCAGGAAGGCGCGACCTTGGTCATGGGCAGTGCTACCCCTTCCCTTGAGGCGTACAGCCTCATGCTGGACGGCAATCAGGTGGGAGCTCTTCGCCTCACCAAGCGTGTGGCAGGCGGAAGCATGCCCCGTGTGGAGGTGGTAAACCTTGCGTTTGAGAAATCCCTGGTCAGCTCTGCGTTGAAGCAGGGTATCAAGCAGACACTGGGTAAAGGGAAGCAGGTCATCCTCTTTCTCAATCGTCGGGGCTTTTCATACTTCTTCCACTGCAACAGCTGCGGCTATGAGCTGCATTGTCCCCATTGTTCGGTGGCTCTGACCTACCACAAGAAGAGCGAACAGATGGTTTGCCACTACTGCGGGTATCGCACCGCACCGATGCGGGTCTGTCCCGAGTGCCGCAGTGTTGATGTGACGTACAGCGGCTTCGGCACCGAGATGATTGAGCAGGAGATTCGCACCCTCTTTCCCAAAGCCCGAGTCGAGCGCCTGGACACCGACAGCGCCAAGGAGAAAGGGCATGTGCAGAAGACGCTCTCCGAATTCCGTCAGGGGTCGATCGACATCCTCTTGGGGACGCAGATGGTGGCAAAGGGGCTGAATTTCCCCAAAGTGGAGCTGGTCGGCATCGTGCTTGCCGACAGCGGGATGAATATCCCGGACTTCCGCAGCCAGGAACGGACGTTCAGCCTGCTTGTCCAGGTCTCGGGCAGGGCTGGACGGTACAACGACCAAGGGAAGGTGATCATCCAAACCTTCCATCCTGACAATCCTGCCATCCAATACGCCTTGGGCGGCGATGTAGAGGGGTTCTACAACGAGGAGCTGGTGGTTCGCAAGGAAACAGGGTTCCCCCCGTACAGCAGGCTCATCAACCTGGTGCTCAGGGGGCGCAACCAAAAGAAGGTGGAGGCGGAAACCGCCAAGCTGGAGGCCCTCCTTCAAGCCGCATCGGCCCATATCAAGGCTGAAGTACTTGCCGCCGGCGAATGCCCGCTGGAGATGATTGCCTCCAACTACCGTTTCCACATCCTTGTCTCAGGCAAGGATGGCTCTTCGGCGCACCACCTGGTCTCTACCGTGCTTGCTTCCTATACCCCTCCCTCGGCGGTGTATCTGGAAGTGGACCTTGATCCGTTGCAGCTCTTGTAGCGGTTACGGGCTGCTCGGCTCGGAAAATTCCATCTCTGATGCATCATTGGTCACGGTACTTCCATCGAGCTAGCCGGGAGGCCCTTGCTTGGGAAACGTAATCTTCAGGATGAATGTGGTTTCAGCTCCTACCACACCGCCCTTGAATGTCATGTTCATGAATCCTGCATCGGCAAGATTCGATGGCGTCAAATGTATCGGTGCCGGTGATTATCGTATGGTGTGCTGTCCTCTCTTGCGTTGACCATAGCGTTTTGTGTTGGTATAGTTGAGATACTATGTTAGATATTTATACACTTGGAGATGAGGTACTTACCGAGAAGTGCCAACCGGTAACCAAATTTGATGATGCGCTGAAAATCTTGGTGGATGCGATGTTTGAAACCATGGCTGAAGCCGATGGAGTCGGCCTTGCAGCTCCCCAGGTCGGGGTGAACAGCCGCTTGTTCGTCATTCACATCCAAGGCCAAGAGAAGCGTGCATACATCAATCCTCAGATAATCGAGACTTCGATAGAGACCGATACCGCCGAAGAGGGCTGCCTCTCCATACCCGGCGTCTGGCATGATGTACAGCGCCCTGCCAGGGTCGCCGTCCAGGCACAGGACACCGAGGGCAAGGTATTCACCGTCAAGGCCGAAGGCTTGCTCGCACGGGCGATCCAACACGAGAACGATCACCTCAACGGGGTGTTGTTCATCGACCGCCTCGATGATGAGGAGCGGGAGAAAATGGTGAAGGCCTATGAAAAGAGGTCGAAGTCAACAAGCAGGAGACGCGAGCGGTGAGAATCCTCTTCGCGGGAACTCCAGAGATTGCAGTCCCCACCCTGAGGGCCTTGTCGGAGCACTTTGAGGTCGGTGCGGTTTTAACCAATACCGACAAACCCGGTGCAAGGGGCAGGGCCCTTGTTCCGTCTGCAGTCAAGAGTGAAGCACTCAGGCTCGGTCTTGCAGTACTGCAGCATGACAGCCTTGGGTTGCAGGCACGCACCGAGGTTGCAGAGACCGGCTGCGATACGCTTGTTTGCTTTGCTTACGGGAGAATGTTCGGACCGAAGTTTCTCTCGCTTTTTTCCAATGAGAAGCTGAATATCCATCCCTCGCTGCTTCCCTCCCTGCGTGGTCCAAGCCCCATACAAGGGGCGATCCTCAACCAGATGACGGAGAGCGGGATCAGCATCCAACGCATTGCCCGAGAGATGGATTCGGGAGACATTCTGGCCTGTGAACGTTTTGTGCTGCAGGGTGACGAGACGGCGGAAAGCCTCTCTTCCTTCGTCAGCCTCAAGGCTGCTGATCTGGCGGTACGAGCCCTTGGCTTGGTGCAGGCAGGAACTGCAACGTTTACCAAGCAGGAAGGGGAGGCTACCTACACCACGTTGCTCACCCCTGAGATGGCCCATCTTGATTTTCATCGCAGTGCAAAGGAACTTCACGCACAAATTCGTGCCCTCTACCCGTGGCCGAAGGCCCGTACGCTGTACAACGGACAGAACCTTATGATTACCGGGGTGCATGGTAGTGTGCAGGATGCGGGAGAGCAGAAGGCGGACGCAGATATACCGGTGGGGACGGTGGTTGGAAAGCAAAAAGGCAAAGGCATTGCAATTGCAACCGGTGATGGGTTGCTCTGGGTCACTTCACTGCAGCTGGAAAAACGCAAGGAGATTGACTGGGCCTCCTTTTTAAACGGCAACCAAGGTTTTCTTGGTGCAAGGCTCGGGTAAAGCTATGAAACGAGCGCTGTTTTTCATGCTTTTTTCTCTCTTGTGTGTACCGCTTGCCGCCTCCAAGCCGACAGTCGTCCTCGTACTCAGCGGCGGCGGCGCCCGCGGGCTTGCCCATATTGCTGTGCTGGAAGCCCTTGAAGCAGAGGGAATTCCCATCGATATGGTTCTGGGAGCCAGCATGGGCTCGCTGGTCGGTGGTTTGTACAGCAGCGGCTACACTCCCAAGGAAATTCGCAGGCTCCTGGAAGAGACCGACTTGGTCGGCTTGTTCTCGGAGCCGGCTCTCGATACCGTACGCAATCAAAATACAGCGTTCTCCTACATGCACGACCATGTATTCTCCCTTGGTTTCGGCGAGAAAGCCTTAGGTGATGGTCCTTCACTCATCGGAGACCAGAAAATTCTTGAGCTGTTGGGGTATCTTTTTGCCAAATACCCAAATACGATCGATTTCGACGATTTGCCCATTCCGTTTCGCTGTGTTTCTGCGGATGCACTAACCGGAGAGCGTATCGTATACGAATCGGGGTCCCTGGTCAGCGCCATCAGAAGCAGCATATCCATCCCCTTGGTATTTTCCCCATACCCCTATGAGGAGAATCGGTTGGTGGTGGATGGAGGCGTGGTGGACAACCTGCCCATCGCTCTCGCCCGGTCGTTGGGAGCCGATATCGTCATCGCCAGCGATGTGAATGCCCTGCAATTTCAATCCTATGAAGAACTGGAAAACCTTTCGGCGATGGCGGTGCAGACAGTCTTCCTGCTCACACAGGAGAAGGCTACCATGCAACACCCGCTTGCCGACCTGCTGTTTCTCCCCGACCTGAGGGATATCAATTCGCTGGATTTCACCAAACCGGAACTGATCATTGAGCGCGGCAGACAGGCTGTGGAGGCAAGGCGTGATGAGCTTGCAGCCTTGGCCGAGAAGATAGGGTCGACACGAGGCCTTGCTGTTCTGGACAGCAACCGCAATGGGGCGTACAGCCTGCAACCAACACCGACTATTTTGCAGATTGCCATCCAGGACCTCTCTCTCAGCGATGGACATCAGATGCCCCAGGCTAAACAGTTTTCCTCGTTCCTGGGACGGAAACTCGACAAGCAGACAGCCGAGGAACTCAACTTGAAGTTGCGGGAAATCCGCAAGGCCAACGCTCTGGCAAGCCTCTCCTATGAGATGGCGCCTGGCGGCACCTTGTTGATATCGGGTCGCGGTTTTGGGAAGCTTGATCGGAATATCAGCCTCGGCTTGCAAAGCGATGCAGGGTTTTCCAACGCACTGCCTTCATCCTTGGCTTGGTACCGGGCGGATGTGTTTCTGGATGCATACGTCAATGACTTTTGGAACACCGAGCTTTCCTTGTTGGTCAATGCGACCTTGGGGCAGAAGACCAGCATGCAGATTGCCCTGAGCTACCCGTTTGCATTTACCAGTTGGGGGCAGGTGGATGTGAAACTCGGCCTGTTCTACGGCAGCGGCAGTTTCAGCACGCTGAGCACGGTGGTGAATGCAGCCCGGACGGCTCCCCTTGACCGAGCTTTCCATGCCGACCTGGCCCTGGATCTTCGGTTCAACGAAATCGGCTTGGCTTCCCTGATGGGCTCTTACCACCTTGTCTCGCTGCACGACAATCGGTTTGCCGATACCTTTCTTGCTTTCCCCGAACTGAAAGTCAGCTTGTTGTACAACAGCCTGCGAAGCCGTTTCACCCCCGGCGGATACAGGTTGGACGTGCTTGCATCGATAGGATACCTTGACCAACTGCTGGGCAGCATGCGTCTTGCATGGAATCAGAGATTTGCCCTCACGTATCTGGACAGTCTCGGGTATGACCTGCATCTCTCCTTGATCCGCAGGCCGTATCCCTTGTTGGACAGCTATGCCGATTTGGGTATCGTCGAAGGAATACCCGGCTACAGTCCCTTGTCGCTCAGGCGTGATGCCCTGTATGCAGGAGTAACCTGGCAGCATCGGCTCAATGAAGTGCTGGGGTATCCCACCTACAGCAAGGTCATCCTGCGAACAGGTGTGCTGGACGTGTATGACCCTTATACTGCCCAAGCCCCCGCAAGCAATGACTATTTCTCCGATATCATGTGGGATATGGGCTTGGGGGTGGTCCTGGGACTGGTTGCACCCCTTGGTGAGATCCTGATCAGTTTCGGGGCAAACCTCGCTGGTTTTGTCACCCTCGCCGTCGGAGTCTACTGATGCAGGCCCCGTACCGCATGTACGCCCGGCATTTGGAGGGTGTCTATGGAGGCCGGGTGTATCGAGTCGGTGTCGACGCCCTTTTTTCTTGTCCGAATCGTCGGGAGGATGGAACGGGTGGGTGCGCCTTCTGCGACGGCAGGGGAGCTTCAGCTGTCTATCACCGTACGCAAGAGCATGAGCTGAGTCGGTTGGGCTTATGCCGGGACGGGATTGTGGAAGATTTTTGTTCGAATGCCGGTTCCCTTGCTGAGCGGATCGACCGCATCCGTTTTCAAATCGAACGGGGCAAGGCTTTTGTGAAGCGCCGCTATAAAGCCGAGCGGTACAGCCTCTACTTCCAGTCCTACACCAATACATTTGACACCATTGAGAACCTCAGGGCGTTGTTTGATGCCGCGTTGGCCTGCGGTCCCTTTGTTGAGTTCATCGTCTCAACCCGTCCCGATTGCCTGCCGCAGCAGGTTGTAGATCTGCTGGCATCGTATACCGGCATGGTCGAGAAAGTCTGGGTTGAGATCGGCCTGGAGAGTGCAAATCAGCGCAGTTTGGACCTCATGGGTCGAAATCATGACATAGAATGTTATATTCGTGCGGTAAAAGCGTTACATTTGCGCCATATCGGTGTTTGTACTCATGTGATGCTGGGACTGCCGTATGAAGGGTGTGATGACTATCTTGCAACGGCACGACTGATCAACGCGGTACACAGTGATGCCGTGAAAATCCATAACCTGCATGTCTGTGCGGGAACTCGCTTGGATGATTGGCATCGGCAGGGAGAGGTATGTACAGCTTCGCTGAAACGGCATGTCAGTGATTGCATCTTCTTTCTCCGACATCTTCAAGACTCGGTTGTCATCGAACGGATGATGTGCGAAACTCCCAGTCATAGGCGTGTATCTCCTCGTTCGTTTCCTGACAAGCACCAATTTCTTGCACAGGTAACACAAAGCATGGAAACGCATGGCTGGGTACAAGGGGATTTGGTATGAGTGGAAGGATTCCATTGCAAAAGATAGTCCGGATAACAGGAATTGTGCTTACGATAGTGGTAGTCGGTCTCATTTTGGCGTATTCGTTCATGCCGAAGGAGGCCTATCCCCATATTTCATGGATACCATTTGCCGACAAGGGCGACCATATGGCAGCCTATGCAGCCTTCGGGTTCTCCTTCTTCTTGGCGACGCTGCAAATCCCCGGTTCCGGAAAACAACGAAGAGCACGATCCAAGGTCCATTCAACCCTGCACATCACCAGCTGGTCCGGCAGATCGATCATCTACACCTTGGTGACCGGGTTGCTGCTTGGTGGTTTCGTGGAGTTCCTCCAGCCAAGGTTTGGAAGGACCCGGGAATGGCTCGACCTTGCAGCCGACTTCATGGGGCTGGTCGTCGGGGTGGCGGTGGTCCTGTTGCTGCTCAAGTTGGTCGGTTCGTATTTTACCACGCGGCCTTGGCTGTATGACCCGAATTGGAAGGATGGGGTTGATGAAACTCGCTGAACGAATACGAGACGCGCTGATGCATGCAGTAGTCGAGCTTGATGAGGATGTGCTTGACTTGATCAAAAGAGCTTATGGGCAAGAGGAGCGTGAGCCGGCAAAGGCCGTACTCGATGCAATACTGAAGAACCTTGAGCTTGCAAAAGAGACCGGCCTGCCTATGTGTCAGGATACCGGATTGTTCTTGGTCTTTGCCGATGTGGGGCGCACCTGTCCTCTTTCGTTTGGAAGCATTGAAGCCTCCATCATGGAGGGCTGTGAGACAGCCGTCCAGCAAGCATATTTTCGTCGTTCCATCGTTGCGGAGCCGGTCTTCGACCGAACCAATACCCAAAACAACCTGCCTCCGGCCATCTGGTGGAATCTTGTCGAAGGCAGTGGCCTCACCCTCCGCATCCTGCTCAAGGGTTTCGGCAGTGAGAACTGCAGCTCGGTGAGGATGCTCAATCCCACCGGGGGAAAAGAAGCCGTAGTGGAAGCGGTCAGGCAGATCGTCCAAAAGGCCGGGGGCAAGCCTTGTCCTCCGATTTTTGTAGGAGTGGGCTTGGGCGGCACCATGGACAGAGCGGCGTATTTGAGCAAGCGCGCCTTGCTTCGCGATGTACGCCAGGCGAACAGTGATGCGCGATATGCTGCCTTGGAGCAGGAGATTCTTGCCTCCATCCAGACGTTGGGAATCGGCAGCGGCGGATTGGGGGGCACCATTACCGCCTTGCACGTGGCTGTCGAGCAGGAGAGCACCCACATTGCGGGGCTTCCCCTTGCTGTATCGATCAATTGTTGGGCCGACCGAAAGGCGACCATCACCTGGAAGGAGGGAGAAGATGCGTGAGCTCAACCTTCCTCTCACACCTGAAGATATTGCCGGCCTGCAGGCATACGACCAAGTCCTCTTGACCGGAAAGCTATATGTCGGCCGCGACCAGGTGCACAGCCTGTTGTATGAACGACTGCTTCATAGCGAGAGCCTTCCCATTGATCTGATGGGACAGGCGATCTATTACATGGGCCCATCTCCGGCACCGGCGGGGAAGGTGATCGGCGCCTGCGGTCCAACGACCAGTGCAAGAATGGATCCCTTTTCACCCCTGTTGCTGGACCACGGGTTGAAGGTCATGATCGGAAAAGGGCCGCGAAGCCAGGATGTTGTTGATGCGATCAGGCGAAACAAGGCGGTCTATCTTCAGGCTTTTGGTGGATGCGGGGCACTCTATGCCTCCACGGTGAAGTCTTCACGCATCCTTGCATTTGAACACCTCGGACCGGAAGCTCTCCTCCTTCTTGAGGTAGAGAAATTTCCGGCAATTGTCGCCATTGATAGCCTACAGGGAAGTGTTTTCACGTATTAGTCCTGTTTTTCTTCTTTTTACTGGACGTTTTGGTGGAGGTGGAGTACAGTTTCCTGTATGCAAGACTCCCTTGCAAGCCTCTTCATCTTGGGGTGACTGAAGAGCCTTCTCTTTCCATGCGGAAAGCGGGGAGGAAAATCATGTAAGCCGGAAGGATATGCCGTGAAGAATTATATGACTGTGCGCTTTGCGCCCTATCTTCTCCTGTTTCTGCTCATCGGCTGCACAAAAGAGGCTGTCCCCCAGGTGGCGATGCCGAGCATCCCTGTTGTTACCGAGAAACAGATAATCAAAGAGACTGATGTCATCAACGACCTGGTCAAACCGGTTGAATTGGATGACCGATTCAGCTACACCTACGGATATATGCTGTACACAACACTGCAACAACAGGGCTTCGGCAACCTGGATGCTTCCTATTTTGCCAAGGGCGCATTGGACGCCCAGAGGCAGAAAGGTTTTTTCACCCAGGAGGAGATGGGCGCGATCCTCTATGAGGTCCAAACAAACATGCTTCAGATCGCCCAGCAGGAGCTTGAGGCCCTCGCTGAGCAAAACCTGAAGACAGCCCAGGAATTCCTTGCAACCAATGGCACTCGTGAGCAGGTCAAAAGTACGGAGTCGGGACTGCAGTACGAAGTATTGTCAGTCGGCGAAGGGCAGACGCCTACCGAGGAGAGCATTGTCGAGGTTGACTACCAGATCCTGCTTCCCAACGGCCGAGTCGTCGACAGCAGCTATGAGCGGGGCCAGAGCTCAACATTCCAGCTGAAAGCCATCATGGTTCCCGGATTCATCGAAGGGGTGAAACTCATGAGCGTCGGTTCCAAATACCGGTTCTGGATTCACCCTGACCTGGCGTACGGCAAGGAAGGGACGCAAACCATTGAACCGAACACGCTCTTGATTGTGGAAGTCGAGCTGAAAGCCATCAAATAGGTGCTGCAAGCAGATCCAGTATCGTTTCCAGCCGAGTCACCGTGTAAGTCGCCTCAAGGTCGGGGGGGAGTGCCTGATTGTGAGGATTGTACCAGACTGAGTCGATGCCGCTGTCCATTGCACCGCGGATGTCGCTCTCAGGGTTGTCGCCGATCATCAGGCAGTGACTCTTCTCGCCCAACAAATTCGAGCGCTCAAGCATGGCAGAGAAGTATCGGGTGTCGGGTTTCTGCCATCCAAGTTCCTCGCTGATGAAAATGTCCTTGAAGAAGTGAGAGACACCACTCTCCTTCAATCGTCCCCGCTGCACCTCAGCGATGCCGTTGGTGGCGAGAAAAAGCGTGTAACCCCGCTTTGCAAGCGTCGAGAGTATGAGCAGGCTGTGTCCAAACAGTATCCCTTGCCCCGCCAGATGGTTCTGATAGCTTTGGGATGCTCTGTTTGCATCCAACAAGAAGAGGGATGTTTCAGAGAAGCGCTCAAACCTCTTTGTCTTCAGCTCCTCAAGGGTCAACGCACCTTGCTCGAACTCTTTCCAGCAGGAAGCATTGCAAGCTTTGTATTGCAAAAAGTGATCGTTCTGGACTGAAAGTCCCAAGTCCCGGGCCATCGAATGGAATGCGTGGTGCTCAGCCTGTTCAAAATCGAACAGTGTTCCGTCTGCATCGAAAAAAAGATAGCGGTACATGCTCTGTCATCCTTTACTTGGGTTCTTCTTGTCTGTACGATAAAGAAAAACAGTCCGGTGATGCAAGACCGGTTCAAGGAGTTGACAATGCAGGATAGTTTTCTCAAACGCCACTTGACCCTTTCAATTCTCTTTGGGTCGTTGCTCATGATTCTTGGCATCTACCTGATGTTCCAGCAGGAGTCGTTCGTCAAGATATTCATCTCGATTCTTGGCTTGTTCCTTGCCGGCTCAGGACTGTTCACCCTGTTCTCCCTGAGTGGGTACAAGCTGGGAAAGCGTTCCAAGATTGCAACCCTCGTCAAGGCACTGATCAGTCTTGGCCTGGGCATCACAGCAGTCATCGTACCGCTGACGGCAGCCGATGTGAGCTGGAAGGTGTTCTTGTTTGTAATCGCCATCGAATTGGTTTTTTCGGCGGTCATCTTATTCTTGGATGCGCTCTTGCTGCGAAAGAGTGGTATCGTCGTTACCGGGATGCTCTCTGAAGGTGTGTTTTCCTTGGTTGTTGCAATCCTGTTGTTTGTCTTCCCCGAGCAGATAGGCAGCATGTTGCTCAAGCTGGTAGGGGTTGTGTTGATCGCCTCAGGCCTGGGCATGGTGTTTTGGGCCTATCGGATCCGCAAGATCAACCGACAGTTCAACACGCAAGCCATCGAGGTTGAAGCTGTCGTGGTTGACGAAAGCTCCAAGGACTAGGGCACCAGGAAGGAGGAGACGAGACCGTAGCGGGCGATGCCATCGGCATCTGCAACCGATTCCCCTCCGATGGTAAGCATGGAGGAAGCGAGCGGCAGCATCTTTCGGCTGAACATATAGTCGATGCGCTCCTTGAAGTCCTTCTTGACCAGCGTGTTGCCTGCATCGGTTGCACTGGAGAAGTGCGTCACCCGATAGACATCATAGAACTGTTCATCCTCGAGGAGGGTGGTCAGCGGCCAGAGATAATCGACTTGCCGATAGGCTATCGGGCTGAAGGTGTTCCAATCCTGGTGTGATGGTTCGAAGAGGCTTGCAGCAAGCAGGGTCGGCTCGGTGACCGAGCCTTCGGCAATGATGGCTTTCAGGCTCTCCTGCCGTGCTTGGGTGACGCTTTTTTGGACAGCCTTCCAATCACCACCGTCTGCGAAGGTCGCGAGCACCTTGTACTCCGGCAGGTAGGCGAGAGCTAGGCGGAGCGTCTTCTTCTCGCTGAACTGAACGCTGGCACCATGGGTGCTGGAGCTGATGATCGGCAGGGATGTGATGATGGCCCCGCCTTCCACCAGTACTGCATGCATGCCCACCTGTCGTACCACATCAATGACATTCTGCATGTGACCGGTCAAAAATATGACAGGATAAGAGAGGTCGCTGATACTGTTCTTGACCTGCCCAGCCATGCTCTTATCGCTCCAAGGCGTATCGTCGAGGGGCAGCAGCATTGCATGCAGCTGGCTTTGGTCGGTGAATAGAACGGTCGGCTTGTCGGTGGTGTAGATTCTTGGGAAGGTGAGTTCGTCCAGCGGTGGGATCTGCCGATACAGCTGGTCCAAGGCAGCTTGTCGGAGTCTTTCTTCTTCCTCCAATTGGCGCTCCAAGGCTTCCTTCTGTGCAAGTTCGTGCTGCTTCAGCTGGGCGAGGCGCTTTGCTTCTGCGTCCCGTTCTTGTTCAAGCTTGATTTTTTCCTCAAGTGTCGAAGTTTTCTCTTCCAGCTGGACCTTCAGGATGGCCATCTCCTCACCGAGAGCCTGGATGGTGGACTCAAGGGTTTGCACTAGGGTTGCATGCTGGCTCTGCCATGCCGATTCCCTTGCAAGAAAGTCGGCTTCGGTCTGGGAAAGCAAATCTTCCAACTCGCCATTGATGACCTGCTGTTCGGTAAGCAATCCTTCCAGCTCGTTTGCATGATAGGTCAGATTTTCGTATGCCTGGGTCATGTCCTCCAGTTCCTGCAGGGCGAAAGTCAGCTGCTCGCCGGTGGACGTTGCTTCCTCTTTGGTTGCGACCAATGCCTTCAGTGCAGCATCGAGGCGGGCCTGCAGGTCGGTTTTTGCTTGGGTCAGTTCCTCAAGCTGCTGCAAGGCGATGACCAGCTGCTCGCTGGTGGAGCCTTGTTCCCCCTCGATTGCAGACAAAGCCTGCAGTGTTGCATCGAGGCGGGCCTGCAGGTCTTCGTTGGAACGTTCCAGCAGGGTATTCTTCTCTACAAGGGAGGCGATATTGGCTTGCGCCTCATCCCATGCTTGTTGGCGGCTTTGCTGCAGTTGCTGCTCTGCTTCCATCGCTTGCCGGGCGGCCAGCATCCTCTCCTGTTCTTCTGCTTCGGCCTTGCGTTGTGCTTCCTCAAGCTGCTGCTTGGCCATTTCGGCATCGAGGATTGCCTGCCTCTCGGCTTCGATGGTGGAATATTTGGTGACCGGCAGTGTGCCTTCGGATGCACTCAGTTGAATGACATCCTTGCCCTGGCTTGCAGTATAGCTCTGGCATCCGACGGTAAAAAGAAGCATGACGAGAAGAATGGGCAGTAACCAACGTTTATTCATAGTGCTGTGGTGTCCTTAAAAGTTGAAGAATGCCTCGGCCCGGGCCTTGGCTTGTGCTTTGCGCTCCGCTTCCTCCTTGGAGTCCTCTCCAAGCATGAACGAGTCGCAATAGTTTGCTTCCACCTTGTCCTCGATGTACTCTTCCACTCCTTCGAGGCAGTCATGATAGATTCCCGGGTGGTAGAAGCGGCAGTTTACGCAGCTGTGCAGACTTTTCGAGCAGGTTGGGCAGAGCGTCGAATAGCCGATACTGGTCATGACGTCGATGCTTGTATGACAGTGATGGCAGGCACGCATAGTTAAAACTCCAATTGTTTCCCATACTCGGCCATTTCGCCATCGGTATAGGTCTCTTTCGAAAGCTGGATGGTTTTATGGTCGTTCTTCCAGCGGGGGATGATATGCAGATGCAGGTGCGGAACTTCCTGCCCGCTCTCTTTTCCATTGTTGATGATCAAGTTGGTGGCATCGCAGCCGATCTGTCTCCTCAGTGTTGCATCAGCTTGTTTTGCCAGTTTCATCAGTTGGGCGAGCACCTCATCGGGGCACGATTGAAGATCTGGATAGGGCTCCTTGGTGATCAGCAGCAGGTGCCCCTTGTTGACAGGTTTGATATCGAGGATGGCGAAGCAAAGTTCGTCCTCATGAAGTTTAACGCTGGGGATTTCCCCTTTTAAAATTTTTGTGAAAATCGTTTCCATGGCACACCTCGAAGCCATTGTATCACACAAGTGTCGAGTCGGAAAAGGATTGTATTGGGAAAAGGGATTGCACAAAATAAACAGATATACTATCATCCACGAGGTACGGTGGGACAGCAGATTTGCTTCTTGGTCCCTTTCAATCCCTTCAGAGGCTAACCTGATGCGTACTAGGAAGAAAGACCTTTCCCATCGGGTGTTGTTTGGAACTGCAGGGATACCTGTGGATTCGTTTTATTCTATTTTATAGAGGTTATACAGAATGGCTAGTTTGCAAAACTTGAGGAACATCGGAATCAGTGCCCACATTGACTCGGGAAAAACGACTCTCTCCGAACGCATCCTCTACTACTGCAATAAGATCCACGAAATTCATGAAGTTCGTGGTAAGGATGGCGTTGGCGCCACCATGGATAGCATGGAGCTCGAGCGTGAACGAGGTATTACGATTGCCTCAGCTGCAACTAACGTCACTTGGAAGGGAACGGAGATCAACGTCATCGACACTCCGGGCCACGTTGACTTTACCATCGAGGTAGAGCGTTCACTGCGCGTACTTGACGGCGCAGTGTTGGTACTTTGCTCCGTCGGCGGCGTACAGAGCCAGTCGATTACCGTTGACCGGCAGATGAAGCGCTACCATGTTCCCCGTATTGCCTTTGTCAATAAATGCGACCGAACCGGGGCCAATCCATACCGTGTCAAAAAGCAGCTGGTCGAGAAGCTCGGCCTGAATGCGGTTCTGATGCAGATTCCCATCGGGCTTGAGGATCATTTGGAAGGCGTTGTCGACTTGGTGACCATGAAGGCACTGTACTTCGATGCCGGTCCGAATGCAGACCAGGTCCGTGAAGCTGAGATTCCCGCCCATCTCATGGCAGAAGCCATCTCCAAGCGCGAAGAGCTGCTTGACGGTGTTTCCATGTGCTCCGATGAGCTTATGGAAGCCATGCTTGAGGACAACGTAACCGTTGAACTGCTGCAGAAGGCTATCCGTGAAGCTACCATCCGTCTTGAGCTCTGCCCGGTGTTCATGGGCTCTGCATACAAGAACAAGGGCATCCAGCCGTTGCTTGATGCTGTTGTCAGCTATCTGCCCAACCCGACCGATGTCGTGAACAAGGCTCTTGACCTGGACAAGAACGAGGAAGAAGTCATTCTCAAGGCTGACGATGATCTGCCACCTGTCATTCTTGCCTTCAAGCTTGAGGACGGTCAGTACGGCCAGCTTACCTATATTCGTGTGTATCAGGGCAAGGTGAAGAAGGGCGATGAGCTCTACAACACCCGGTCCAAGAAAAAGTTCCGTGTAGGCCGCTTGATTCGCATGCATGCAGCCGCCATGGAAGACTTGACTGAAGTCGGTTGCGGCGAAATCGCAGCCCTCTTCGGAATCGAGTGCGCCAGCGGAGACACCTTCTGCGATCCCAAGCTCAACTACTCCCTCTCCTCCATGTTTGTTCCCAACCCGGTTATTTCGCTGGCCATCAAGCCGGTGGACAAGAAGGCTGCCGACAATATGGGCAAGGCTCTCAACCGCTTTACCAAGGAAGATCCCACATTCCGCAGCTACGTCGATCCCGAGTCCAACCAGACCATCATCCAAGGCATGGGTGAATTGCACCTCGAAGTCTATGTCGAGCGTATGAAGCGCGAGTACAAGGCAGAGGTTGAAGTCGGTAAGCCCGAGGTGGCCTACCGCGAGGCAATCACCGCCCGTGCCGACTTCAACTACACCCACAAGAAGCAAACCGGTGGTTCGGGTCAGTACGCACGAGTGGCCGGTTACCTTGAGCCGCTTCCGGATCCTGTCGAGGGAGAGGAGTACAAGGACTACGAGTTTGTCGACGAGGTCAAGGGTGGAGCCATCCCGACCGAATATATTCCTTCCTGCGACAAGGGCTTCCAGCTGGCCGTCAAGAAGGGCAGCCAGGTTGGCTTCCCGGTCATTGGAGTCAGGGCTGTAGTGAACGATGGTGCCTGGCACCCCGTCGACTCTTCCGATCAGGCGTTCCAGACTGCTGCTTTGGGTGCATTCCGCGAAGCGTTTGAGAGGGCCAAGCCGGTCATCCTTGAGCCGATCATGAAGGTCGAGGTTGTTGCCCCGAACGAGTTCCAAGGCGGTGTATTTGCTTCGATCAACCAGAGACGCGGTTTGATCGTCAGCTCCACCGAGGACAACGCCATGTGTACCGTTCTCGCCGAGGTTCCCCTCTCCGAGATGTTCGGGTACTCCACGGTGCTCCGCTCCCTGACTCAGGGAAAGGGTGAGTTCACCATGGAAATCGGCAAGTACGGCCGCGTACCCGCCGGTGTTTCCGAACAGCTGAAGAAGGATTATCAGGAGAAGCGCAGAAAAGAGCAGAAGTAAGTTCTGCACTGCCTTTCATTGTCGCCCCCATGGGAAGGTTTCTTTCTGTGGGGGTTCCTTATGCAGGCCATTGTGTAAAATTGTACCCAACCGGCGATTTCCATAGTATACTAAGGCTGAACCTAATTACTACTTGGAGGTGAGTACTATGGAAATTCAAGAGTTGAACGACTTGAGTCCTCTTCGCGTTTTTGATGAGTCACTGGGCGGCGGACTCGGTCGTGGAAACCTCGGGGTCCTCGTTTCTCGTCACGGGGTGGGGAAAACAGCATGTCTGGTACACCTGGCCACAGATAAACTGCTCAGAGGTGAGCATGTAATCCATGTTTCCTTTTCCGGCAACGTCGAGCACGTCATCAATTGGTACAAGGAAGTCTTCCGGGAAGTCTCTGAAGGGCGCAGCCTTGATGATGCAGCATCGGTGTACAATAATATTCTCTCCAACCGTGTGGTCATGAACTTCAGCCAAGAAAATGTCACCATCGAAAAGGTGCTTTCGAGCTTGGAAACATTGATCAAGCATGGTTCTTTCAAAGCTGACGCCATTCTCTTCGATGGGTACAAGCTGACCATTGCAACCGAGGATGATGTCAAGAAAATCAAGCAGTTCGCCCAGAACATGAATCTTGAAGTCTGGTTCAGTGTATCTCCGGTTCGTGCTGATGTGGTCTATGACAAGTACGGTGTTCCCAACACCATGCAAAAATATGTTGACCTTATCGATGTCCTTATCGGACTGATCTACAATGAGGAGCGTGACAAGGTAGTCATGACTGCGGTGAAGTCCCATGGGGGAATGGTGGAAAAGCCTATGGGGGTCAGCCTCGATCCCAAGACCATGCTCATTTCCAAGTAAAGTTCACCTGAAGGCCGCCTGAGAGCGGCCTTCAGTGTTCTTCAAAGCGGCTTGATGCTCAGGTTCTCTCCCTCAAGACCGATTTTCACTCCTTGGGAAGTGAGTTGGATGCGCGCCGGATGGGCGAGCATCCATTTGTTCTGCTTGAACAGCAACCTGTCCTCGTCGGTGTTCTCCCTATACCGGCCTTCTTCACCCAATGGCTCATTCGTACCCTTTGGAAGGACAATGATGGATTTGAAGCCCTCCTGGTGCACGCACAGCGGAGCCAGGTGCAGCACCTTGGCCTTGATGAGTGCAACCGAGCCCTTGGGAAAGTAAAAGAGTTCCGCTGCATTGGTGTGGACTGAATTGAAGTCCTTCAGCTGGGTGAAAGGAGTCAGAAACTGCAGGCAGTCGGTCACTGCGATGAAAAGCTCAGGGCTCTTGTGGTACTCTGCGCCGTTGATCGATCTGTTGCGTCCGTTGCAGTACCCCACCTGGATTTCCTCTCCTTCAAAGTACGCTGACAGGCACTTGGCTTCATCGAGCACTTCCAACTCAGGCAGTGAAGCGACATAGATGTTTCCCTCTTGGGGAATGGCGGTAAGTCTTTGTGCTGTTTCAAGTAGGTCGTCCACCTTCAGGTTTGGCAGCAAGGTCCCGTACTGGGTGAACCGTGAGGAGTCGATGCGATGGATCATGAAATGGGGATTCGCACTGATCAATGCATGGGGAATGTGATAGAAAGCTGATTGCATGGTTTACCTCGTACCTATCAACATGAAGATTCCAGTCAACAAGAGCATGGAGAATACGATAAGGGAGAACTTGCGCTCATCGACTTTGTTGTGCACCCGTTCTCCGATGACCACCCCCGCAACAATGAAGGGTATGAGCAGGGCCGTCGTTTTCAGGGTGTTTTGGTCGAGAGAGCCCTCGCCAAGGTATGTTGCAATGATGATGGTGTTGAGCGTGGCCCACAACAGGCAGAGCGTAGCCCTGAAGGAACCCTTGTCCGGCAGGGCGCGGGTGGCATACAGCACCACCAAGGGTCCGCCGGAGGAGAAAAGGCCATGTACAACTCCTCCCAGGACAAGCAGCGCGTAGTAGGGCAGGGCCCGCTTTCCTTGAGGAATGCCACCCTGTTCCTGTTTGCGCACAAGCCGGTACAGCTGGCTGACTGAGACAAGAACGATGAATACGGCCAGGATCATCGAGAGAGAAGAAGTGTCCTGGCTGCGAAAGAGATACATGCCGAAGGGAAGACCGGCAAGCATGCAAGCTGTGATGACGGCATATTGCTTGAAGTCAATCCTGCGAACATTCCGTACAGCCAGATACAAGGCCAGCAACCATGCGAGGATGGTAATGACTTTCACCGCAGTCTTCACCCCGAGCAGGGCGCTGACAAACGGCATGGCAAGGACTGCGCATCCGAACCCGGTCACAGCTTCCAGGGCATGGGTGATCAGGACGACCACGCCGCTTGCAAGAATCGCACTCACCGCTTTGCCTCGATGATGAGGTGAAGGTCCTCTCTTGAAAGCGATGGTTTCTGGTTGAGCAGCTTTGGATCGTCAAGGCAGCGGTCAAAGACCGAGGGGTCTCTGAGCTCGACGCCGATGTCGGCGAACCTGGTTGGAATACCCAGATCCTGCATCAAAGTGGCGATGTCGCCTCTCAGAGCGGCAATGGCTTGCCCGGTGCTGAGGGTGGGGTGGAAATGCTTGCCGATGCTGGCCAGCTCTGTTCGATTCGTCTCATCCTGCGCCGCCCGGTCGAAGATTTCCAGCAACGTGAAGGCGCATGCAAGGCCATGGGGAACATGCCAATCCTCACTGAGGACAAAGGAGATGGCATGGCCGGCGGCAGTCCCGGTGATGTTGAAGGCGATTCCGGCTTTTGTGGATGCCGTAAGCATTGCCTGGGAGAGTTCCCGTCTTTCCGGGCTCTGCCCCTTGATAGCCTTATACAGCTTTGGAAGTGTTTCCAGGATATCGATGGCGGCTTGGCGGGCTATCGTTCTGGTGATGGGAGTGCTGTTCTTGTTCCAGATTGACTCCAAGGCATGGTCCAGGGCATCCAGGCCGGTGGCTGCACAAAGTGAAGGTGGAACGCTGTCGAGCAGGGATGCGACCAAAACTGCGGCATGGGCGGTCATCAGAGGAGAGCCAAGGGTGTACTTCCTTCCGGTTTCGGCGGTGTAGACACCCACCTTGGTGACTTCCGAGCCGGTGCCGGCGGTGGTGGGGACCAGGACCAGCGGCTTTGAACGTTCGGTGATGTGCCGCTTCGGTTTGTTTGTGAGGTACTCATCAAGGCTTCCCCCGTTGGCGGCGAGCATGGCAAGCGCCTTGGCCGAGTCGAGGGTGCTGCCACCGCCGATGCCCAGTACGACATCGCACGATGCAAACCGCGGATCCTCATACATGCGCATGATATCCACGGAACGGGGATTCGGCTGGATCTCATTGAAGATCCTGACTTGGGCACAGCCGGCCAATTCCTCCAGCAGGGTGTCCTTGGCAGGGATCGGGGCGCCGTCGATGACTGCGCAGACGGTGAGCCCGTCTTCCTTGTTTGCCGAAAACTGAAGAATCTGTGCAAGGGTTTTCCCACTCAGATCGGCAAAGCTGAGGATATGAACCGAGCTTGCCAGGCTTTCGATCATTTGAGATTCTCCTCTTCGATGGCCTGCACCTGTGCGAAGGCATTGGTCAAGAAGTCCTTCTTGAACTCCATCTTCTGGGTGAAGCCCATGGCAAGCCATGCATCGACGATTTGCTTGCCGACAAAGGGTGCGGTGATCCAGCCTCCGAGGGTGATGACGTTTGCATTGTTCACGATCTTGGCCCGTTCTGCACTGAAAATGTCATCCACCACGCATGCATAGATGCCTTTGTGCTTGTTTGCCACGATGGCCATTCCCTGGCCGGTGCCGCAGATCAGGATTCCTTTCTCAGCCTTTCCCTCCTGGATCGCCTTTGCCACCTTGGGAGCCTGGATGAAATAGGGTTGTGGTGCGTTCTCGCTCTCGATGCCGAAATCGAGGACGGTGTATCCGCTTTCTTTCAGATGTTCAGCCAACTCCTTCTTGAGGGGAAACCCGCTGAGATCGCTTGCTATTGCTATGGTCATGCATTCCTCCTTGCGCTCTGTACCAATGCCAGAGCCTTGCGTGTAATTTCTTGTGCAGTGAGACGGTAGTGCTCAGCCAGCCAAGATTGCGTACCAACCTGGCCGAATTCATCGTGGATGCCCACCATCGCCATCGGTGTGGGATGGGTTTGTGAAAGCAAGTTTGCAACTGCAGAGCCCAAGCCTCCTGCTGTCTGATGGTTTTCGGCCGTTACGATGCAGCCGGTTTTCTTTGCATAGGAGAGGACGAGCTCCTCATCCAAGGGCTTGACGGTGTGCATGTCGATAACCGCTGCATCCAGGCCTTCCTGCTTGAGAAGCTCTCGTGCCTTGATCGCTTCACCAACCATGATGGCTCCGAGGGCGATGATGGTGACATCCCGCCCGTCGCCAAGCACCTTGCCCTTGCCCAAGGTGAAGGATTCACCTGCTTCATACAGGGCAGGGACTGCTTTGCGGTGGAGGCGCATGTAGGTGCACCCTTGGTGGGCGGCACACGCTTTGACCAATGCCTTCAGGCTCACCGGGTCGGACGGCTCGATGATGTACAGGCCCGGAATCATGCGCATCAGGCCGATATCCTCAAAGGGCATGTGCGTTCCCCCGTTGAAGGCGGCGCTGATGCCGGGGTCGGTTCCCACCAGCTTCACGTTCAATTTTGCATAGTTGGCCGAGATGAAGAACTGGTCGAATACCCGTCTGGAGGCAAAACAGCCGAAGGTGGCTGCAAAGGGAATCTTCCCTGCTGCGCTCAGACCGGCGCTCACTCCGACGAGGTTCGCCTCGGCGACACCGACGTCGACAGCGCGTTCAGGGAACATCTGCTTGAAAGCCATGGTCCCGCTTGCCCGCATCAAATCAGCTTCGACCACCATGATCCGGTCATCTGCTTGTGCAAGCTCGATAAGGGTATCGCAGTAGACTGCGCGCATCTCTTTGGTTTCCATCATCTCCTCCTCATCCCAGCTCGGCAATCGCCGCTTTGGCGGTTTGCAGATCGAAGTTCATATTGTGGTTGGTCACCTTGTTTTCGCAGAAGGAGGCTCCCTTTCCCTTGATGGTATCCAAGATGATCATCGCAGGTTTATCCGATTGCTCTTTTGCCTTCTGGATGGCTGCATCCATCGCTGCAAGATCATGGCCGTCAACGCGCTGGGTGAACCAACCGAAGCTCTTCCACTTCATTTCGATGTCGCCGAGGCTCATGATGTCATCGGTAAGGCCGTCGATCTGCATTTTGTTGTAGTCGGTGAAGGCGATGAGGTGTGCAAGCTTGTAATGGGCGGCAAAAAAGGCAGCCTCCCAGTTTTGTCCTTCCTGACTCTCCCCGTCGCCGATGATGGCATAGACATAGCGGTCCTTTTTATCGATTTTCCCTGCATAGGCAAGACCGCAGGCGGCTGACAGGCCCTGGCCGAGAGAGCCTGTGGTCATGTCGATTCCCGCTGTCTTGGTCCGGTCGCAGTGGCTGGGAAGGTTGGTTCCTCCCTGGTTGAGTGTATCCAGCTCTGCAAGGGGGAAGAATCCCTTGAGTGCCAGCGTTGCGTACAACGCCGGTCCTGCATGTCCTTTGGATAAGACCAGCAGGTCCCGGTCTTCCCAATGGGGATTGGCCGGGTCCACACGCATGACCTTTCCGTACAGCAGAGCCAGCAGGTCTGCGATTGAAAGAGCGCCTCCGATGTGTCCGACACCGAGATTTCCAATTGTATACAGGGTTTTCTTGCGGATTTCCTTGGCAAAATCCGACAGTTGCCGCAGTTGTTGCGAGGTGAGCATGAAGGTACCTCTCTTTTAGTTACTTAGTGAAAGTAAATATATTGCATTCCTTCTTGCTTGTAAAGCCACTTCTTGTGGATTTTTTTCATCGATGGGATTAGACTGGTCGCACAAGGGAGGGTGCAATGCAAGGAAATCCACTGAGGGCATCAGATCTACGAGTCCATAATCAGAATATGGTGCTCTCCCTCATCCATGCTTCCAGGGATGCGGGCATCAGCCAATCGGAGGTGGTGCAAAAAACCGGGTTGAAAGCTCCGACCATTTTTCGCATCTTCACCTCCTTGGAAGAAGAAGGCTTGATTGTCCCCGCCCAGGGCAATGCAGAGGAGATCGTGGCAAAGAAGGGAAGGAGACCGGTTCTGTATGTGGTATCCAAGCATGCCCGGTATACCATCGGTCTTGAATTTTGGACCGCCTTTCTCTCCCTTGGCGTCTTCGACTTCCAAGGCGAGCGGATATATTCGGTCATGCACCCGCTTTCCGAATCTGTGCAGGCGGGCCAGGTCATCGACCTCATCGTAGACGAGATTCATCGGATACTGGACGAACTCTCCATTCCCAAGCAGAAGATCATCGGGGTGGGGGTGGCAGCCCCCGGCCAGGTCGACCTCGCCCGCAAGCGGGTGCGCTACTATCCCCGTATCGAGGGCATGAAGGATATTGCCTTGGTCGATGAGCTTTCGAGGCGGCTCGGACTTGCGGTAATGATCCACAACAACTGCAGCGCCCTTGCTTTCAGCGAGTACCGCTACGGCGGATTCGACCACCAGGGCAGCATGTTCACCTTCCTGCTCAGGACCGGCGTGAATGGTGCCTTCGTGCATGACGATGAGATTTATATAAACAGCCAGAACCAGACGATCGAGTGCGGCCACATCCCGATCGACAGTGACGGGCCCCGATGCAGTTGCGGCAGCCGCGGCTGCCTGCAGGCGTATCTGCAGGACCTGGACCCGAATTCCGTAGAGCTCAGGCTCGCTCTGTTCGAAGGGCTTGAAGAGAAACTCCAAAACGGTGATGGGGTGGCAAAGCGGACCATCGAACGGGCTGCCGGGTACCTGGTCATCGCAATGAAGGTTCTCACCCGTCTGCTGGCTCCGAAATCCTTCCTGTTTGTAGGGTGTTGTGAAACCATCGCCCAGGCCTTGCGTGAACACGTTGAACACCTGCTGAGCGAACCTGATGCATTCTGCTCGGAAACCCCGCAGATTTTCGCTACCGCCTATGACCCGTTGCTTGCCCAAAAGGGGGCGAGCGATTTGGTGCTCCAAGAGTATTTCCGCTGAAAAAACGAAAGTTTTCATTGACGAAACAACTATTGTAGTATTTACTTACTTATGGAAAGTAACTATATAGGGTGAAGCTTGGCCTTCCCCTTTTCCATCCATAAGGAGTCGAGCGTGAAACATCCCGTAAAGATAGCAGTAGTATGCCTTGCAAGAAAAACCTATGACTATGAGGCGGCAGGGGAGCTCTATTCCAGTATCCGTCAGGATCTCAAGAAGATCGAGGCGGTCCAGTGGTGCTTTGTCAATGAGCTGGTGATCAGCCAGGAAGACGGCATGGCTGCTGCCGCCAAGTTGGCAGGCGAGCATGTGGATGGCTTGATCTGCATTTCCGGGACATTCCATCTCGGACATCTGATTCTGATGCTCAAGCGTGAGCTTTCGGTTCCTGTCCTCCTGTGGGGCCTGCCCGAACTGCCGTACAACGGGGGAAAGATTCGGCTCAATTCGGTATGCGGTGTGAATCTCAATGCATCCAACCTCTACAAGAGTGGTTTTAACGATTATTCAGTCATCATCCAACATGCGGTAGACGAGGATTGGATCGACGCCCTGAGGGTGATCAAGGCGATGAAGGGCGCGAAGATCGGCATCTTCGGGTATCGCGCTGATGGTTTTTTTAATGTCGGGGTGCAGGACAACCTGCTTTTCGGACAGACAGGCGCCTTGGTCGATCATTATGAGCTCTCCGATGTGCACAACTATGAGGTGCACGCCGAGGAGGTTGCACAGCGGCGCAAGCAGCTTGAGGCGACCTTCGATGTCTCCACCCTGTCCGAATACCAGCTGGACAAGGTGTCTCAGCTCTCTGCAAAACTTGATGCCTTCTACCATGCAAACGGACTCAGTGCCCTGGCAATCCGCTGTTGGCCGGAGTTCGCCCGCGATTTCGGGGTTTCTCCCTGTGCAGCGATGTCGTTGCTGCAATCGGAAGGCCTCATCCTGGCCTGCGAAGGGGACATCGACGGCGCTCTTTCCATGATCGCCCACAAGGCCCTTGGTGCTGAAACCCCCTTCCTCTTCGACTTCTCGCAAGTGGATTTCGAACAGGATTTCGCTCTTTTCTGGCATTGCGGGGTGGCCCCCTGCAACCTCTGGGATGGTGTCTGCAACCGAAGTCTTGACACCTATTTTGCCGGTGGCAAGGGTGTGACCGCTGATTTTGTACTCAAGAGTGGAGAGCTCTCGGTACTTCGCATTGATTCGGCTCGAGGTGGATACAGGATGTTCCTGCAGAAGGCGAAAGCCATACCCATGGAGAAGCTGCTCAAGGGTACGTATATGAAGGTGGTATTCGATCGGCCGGTCAGGGAGGTGTTGAACCTGGTGCTGGACAACGGACTCGCCCACCACTCGTCGGTGGTGTACGGCTCCTACCTCCGCCCCTTGGAATTCGTTGCCAAAATCAAGGGATGGCAGGTAATCCAGTAGCAACGTATTTGTTTTCGACACATTACCATACAAACTTTTTGCCTGTAAGGCGAAAATAGGATACAAAGGAGATAACTATGTTGAAAAAATCAAGATTACTTGCGGCTCTGCTGATGCTTTGCCTGGTCTTTCCGCTTGTTGCCCAGGGACAAGTCGAGAGTGCGCCGGCCAAAGAGATTGAACTGCGCTGGGCGAGCATTTGGGTCGGAAACGACAGCAAGGCCCCTGCCGTTGAAGCCTTGGTGGCTGAGTACAACGCCAAGAATGCAGGAAAGATCAAGGTGGTGATTGAACCGCAGCCCGACTACAACGCCTACGAGCAGAAAGTGCGGACCAGCCTTGCTGCAGGACAGGCTCCGGCGGACATCTTTACGATCAAGTTCAATCCGACCACAGCGACCTTCTATCAGAGCAACCTGCTCATGGATTTCGCAAAGGTGATGGACCCTTCTTGGAAACAGACCTTCGATGCCGGCTCACTCGAGCAATCGACCGTTGACGGCATGCTCAAGTCCCTGCCGATGGAGACTGCAATCCTGCCCATCTGGTACAACATGGATGCATTCAAAAAAGTCGGTATCACCGAGCTTCCGACCACCCTTGAGGGAATGTTTGCTGCATTTGACAAGCTGAAGGCTGCCGGCATCACCCCGACCAGCCAGATGACCGGTGACACCAATGCTTGGACTTCCATGATCTGGTTCAGCCATTTCGCCGTTTCATTGGGTGGAACCAATGTATGGGAAAAAAGCTTCACCGATCCAGCCTTCGTCGAAGCAGCCAAGCTGACCAAGCGCATGATCACCGAATACTCCACCAGCGATGCAGTCGGCTTGGGTGCCGGCGGCAGCGGAGGCCACTTCCTCGCCGGCCGTACTGCAGTCTTCTCCAACGGGCCTTGGTATGCCGGTCGTGCAGACCTTGCAGCAACCCCGTTCTTCAACTCCATCAAGATTGCAGGCCTTCCCCCCGCCGGTTCGACCAAGGATTTCATGATCAGCCGCCTGCAGGCCAACATCTGTGCAGCCTCCTCCAAGGATAAGGCTCGTGAAGCGGCTATTGTCGACTTCCTGAAGTTCTTGACCAGCGCTCCCTCCATCTCCAAGCTTGCCGAGACCAGTGGTGCAATGTTCGCCATCAAGACCGACTACCGCCCCACGAAGCCTCTGCAGAAGCAATTCTATGATGTAGCTGCTGCTGCCAAGACCACCGCTTTCGACCTCGAAGCCGCCCTCGGATCCGAAGCGACGCTTGAGTTTGCCCAGCAACTCGGGGCCCTTGCCCTCGGACGCATCAGTGCAGAAGAGTTCTGCGCCTTGGTCGACCGCAAAATTGAACGCTAGAAAATCGGTGTGCTGCCGTCGTCCTGACGGCAGCATGGATTTGTAATCAGGAGCATCGCATGCAAGCAGTTGGTACACACCGTAGTCGGGTCTGGACAGCAAGAGTTCTGTTTTTGCTTCCGGTCTCCGTTCTCTTCTTTTTCTTTTTCATCTATCCGTTTCTCTTCACCATCTACACGAGTTTCACCAGTTGGAGAGGGATCGGGTCGATGAAATTCAACGGCCTGGCCAACTATGCCAAGCTCCTTGGAGACCCCACCTTTCGGAAAGCCTTGGGAAACAACGTTGTGTGGGCGCTTTCCCAAGGGTTCATCCAAGTCCCGCTTGCCTGTTTGGTAGCCATGATCCTGGTGCGCAAACCTCGTTTCTGGCGCTCGCTGAGAACCATCTACTACCTTCCCAATGTCATTTCCACCGTCGCACTGGCGATGGTCTGGGTCGCCATTTACAACGTAGAGGGGCCCTTGAATGCAATTCTGGGCGCCTTGTTCGGCGCTGAGAAGCGCAACTGGCTGGGCAACCCCGATACCGCCCTCTTTGCGGTCATCTTCCAGACGGTCATCTATATCGGTTACTTTATGATCATTCTGCTGGCATCGGCTATGAACATTCCCCGTTCCCTGTATGAGGCGGCCGAGATCGACGGGGCCTCCACCTTCCAGCAGGAGTTGAATATCACCCTTCCCATGCTGCGCGGCAGCCTCATAACCACCATGACCCTTGCAATGGCCTACGGCATGCGTCACTTTGAATCGACCTTCCTGATGACCGGAGGCGGTCCTGCATATGCGACCACCACCATGGGCATCGACCTCTACCTGAAAATGGATGCCTTGCGGTACAGCGAGGCAAGTACTGCAGGCGTGTTCCTCATACTCATGGGAACGGTGGTGATCACCGTTCTTCGCAAGATCTTCGGTTCTTCGGACCCGATGAGCGAAATGGCACAGTAGGAGAAGACGATGAAGCACACCTATACACCCGCTCAGATCATCGCCAATTTCCTCAAATGGATCTTGCTGCTCTCCCTGCTTGCCGTGGCCCTGCTGCCCCTTCTCTGGCTGCTGGTCAGCTCCCTGAGGACGAACCTGGAGTTGCAGACCAACCCCTTCGGCTGGCCGGAGAAAATGCAATGGGTCAACTATACGAAGGCCCTTGCCATGGCGAGCCTGCCCAGACTGTTGCTCAACTCCGCAGTGGTGGCTGCAAGCAGCGTCATCCTCAACAGCGCCGTCACCGCCATGGCCTCCTTCATCCTCGCCCGTGAACGATTTCGGGGGCGGGATGTGCTGTACACCTTGTTTACTGCCGGGGTCCTTGTTCCCGTCATCTCCTTCATGGTTCCCTACTTCTCTCTCATCACCAAGAGCGGGCTGTACAACACCTTGCTTGCACTGGTGCTTGTCTATACGGCAGTGAATATTCCTGTTTCGATCTTTCTGGTCACCGCCTTCATGAAGTCGATCCCCCGGGAGCTGGAAGAGGCGAGTGTCATCGACGGCTGCGGCTTTTTCAAGCGGTTCTCGGTCATTATTCTCCCGCTCTCCCGTTCCGGTCTTGTCACTGCGGCAACCTTCTGCTTCATCTACAGCTGGAATGAGTTTCTGATGGCGATGCTGCTTACCTCCTCGATCGAGTCGAGGACCATCCAGCTTGGCATCAAGTTTTTCACCAGCCAATTCATCACCGACTATGCAAGCATGTATGCAGCGGTGATCATCACCATTATTCCCAGCATCATCGGATATGTGTTCCTCCATGACAAGATCATCGGCGGCTTGACCGCCGGCGGGGTGAAGGGGTAGGCATGATCAGCTTTTCCAGACAAAACGGCAAACTTTCGGTTTTTTACAATCAGCTCAAGATTCTCGAACACAGCGAAAGTTCTCCAATGATTATGCTCAAGCACGGCAAGGAGAGCGTGGACATGTACCGGGGCAACTTTTTTATCAGTGATGAAATTGATGAGACCTTGCCGCTTGTTTCCTATCTGCTCGGCGAGTCGTACAGCGAAGGCAGGGGTGTTTCCAATCTCACCTTCAGCGCAGAGGGAAAGACGTTCAGTCTCGAGTTGAGTGAGCGGGACGGGAGGCTCTATCTGTGTTTCTCACCCCTTCCAGAGCCCTACAACCGACTCTTCATCCGCCTGTATGCCGACCCGCTCGAGTGTGTATGGGGGTGCGGGGAGCAGTTCTCCCACTTCAACCTCAGGGGGAAAAACTACCCCCTGTGGACCCAGGAACAGGGAGTGGGCAGGAACAAGGAGACTGAAATCACACAAATCGCCGACCGTCTGGACCGTGCCGGCGGCGACTACCACACCACCTTCTACCCCCAGCCCACCTTCGTCTCAAGCAGGCGCTACTTTGTGCATGCCGATACCTATGGGTATGCGGATTTCGATTTCTCCAATCCGTCATACCATGAACTGCAGTTCTGGGACGTTCCTGCCAGCATTGTTCTTTCCGGCAAACCGAGCTTGCTGGAAGTGGTAAAGGATGTCTCCCGTTTCCTTGGGAGGCAGCAAACCCTTCCAGAGTGGGTGTACGACGGTATCATCTTGGGCATGCAGGGTGGAACCAGCACCTGTCTTCAGAAGCTTGAGCGTGTGCAAGAGTCCGGAATGAAGGTGGCAGGCTTGTGGATCCAGGACTGGGAAGGGGAGAAGTACACCAGTTTCGGCAAGCGCCTGCGATGGAACTGGCAGTGGGACCAGAACCTCTATCCCGGTCTGGATGCCGAGATAGTACGACTGCGACAGCGCGGGGTGCGGGTGTTGGGATACATCAATCCCTACGTGCTTGTCGATCATCCGCTCTACGAAGAAGCCGCGCGACTTGACTTGTTGGGAAAGCGAGGGGACGGCTCGGTGTATCTGGTGGATTTTGGCGAGTTCGATGCGGCCATCGTCGACTTCACCAAGAGTGAGGCAGTAACCTGGTACAAGCAGGTGATCAAGAAAGAACTCATTGATTTCGGCCTGTCCGGCTGGATGGCCGATTTTGGGGAGTACCTGCCCACGGATGTCGTGCTCGCCGGAGGAAAGCCGGCGATGCTCGAGCACAACAGGTGGCCGGGCTACTGGGCCGAGATCAACAAGGAAGCCATTGAGGAGGCCGGCAAGCAGGACGATATTTTCTTCTTCATGCGCGCCGGTTGCGCCCAGAGCCTCAAATCGTGCCGGATGATGTGGGCGGGGGACCAGAATGTGGATTGGTCGGAGGACGACGGTCTTCCTTCCGTCCTCACGGCAACCCTCTCCCTGGCGATGAGCGGCATGGGGCTCAATCACAGCGATATCGGAGGGTACACCACCCTGTATGGTATGAAACGCAGCAAGGAGCTCTTGATCAGGTGGGCGGAACAGGCTGCCTTCACCCCCTTGATGCGCACGCACGAGGGAAACCGACCCAAGGACAACTGGCAGTTCGACAGCGACCAACAGACCATCGATGCAATAGCCTACATGACCGATGTGCATGTGCAGCTCAAGCCGTATCTGATGCATCTGGTCGCCGAGAATGCACAAGAGGGCATCCCGGTGGTCAGGCCGATATTCCTGCACTACGAACTTGAGCCTTTTTTGAGTGTGAAGGACTCCTATCTTTTGGGGCGGGACCTCTTTGTGGCTCCCATCCTTGAACAAGGAGCAGTGAGGCGTGAGGTGCTGCTTCCCGATGATGATTGGGTGCACCTGTTTACCAAGGTCGAGTACCGGGGAGGGAGACACACTCTTGAAGCGCCGTTGCTTCGCCCTGCAGTATTCTACCGAAAGGCCAGCAGTTTCGCTCCTCTCTTTGCATCGATTCAGTAGAGGAAGGGAGCAGCTTCCCTCAGCGTAGCCTTGGGGATGAAGAGCTCGATGATGTTCACGCTCTCTTTCTTCACTACAGATAAGATGGTGGACAGCGTTCCCTTGGCAATAGAGTAGATTCCTGATGGTTTTTCACCTGTCTTTGCAGGCAGGTTGCCTTCCTGGAAGGCCTCGCGGTCCTTTGCACTTGCGCTGAAGGTGGAGAAGTCCCACAGAGAAACATCGTATGAGGCTTCAAGAACATCTTCTTCTCTGTCTTTCAAGCGGTGGAAAAAGTCGATGCCGGTGACTTCCTCCACCTCGTCGACACTCACGGCAAACGCTTGCAGATCCTTTTTGGAACCCTCGTTGGGAAGCAAAAAGCCGATGGCTTTATACTCCGGCTCCTGATAATCCAGAACCACCTTGTAGTAGGCATTGGGGACTGAAACCTGGTTCTTTCCTATCGTCTTGTACGGGCCGTCGGTAAGGACAGGTCCTGTGACTACATACACAGCCCCTTCCGTGTCGGCAAAATTGCGTACCGTTGCTTCCAGCTTGCTCCAGATGCCGCGGTTGAATGTACCTGCCTGCGGGCTCATGTTGCTCAGGAAGAAGGAAGCACTCATTGCCTCCTGTGACCAGGAAAGGTCGGCTGCCGGGATGAGGTGGCCGCGGTCGTAGCCGCTGCTGCGGTAATCGTCCAAGGCAGCCGATCCGGTGGGAATGGAGGGGTCGGCCCTGAAGTCATCGCCCCTTTCTTGGCTGCCGTACAGTTCCTCGCGGCTCAGGTGGTAGGCCACCCAACGTGCTTGTTCATGCTCTTCATCGTAGAGAAGGGTGTAGCCTGGATGGCGCACCACCAGTTCCCCCTTCTGATACAGGGGGAGCTCCAAATCCTGGACATAGGCGGATGATGGTTGGGCCACCGGCGCAAAGACCAAAGTGAGGATCCATAGGACGATGAGGATGGCAAGCAGTATGAGCAGCCGCTTGCCGCGCTTCTTCGCCTTTCCTGCTTGTTTCTGCAGCCGGTTTGTCTTTTTCTGTTTTGCCATCGATGCTTCTCCTGAAAAACCTGAGTATACCCGGGCTCCGAAGGTATGAAAACCTGCCGTCCTCAGCAAAGGAACCAAATACTTGGAGAGAGGTTACGAACGGACGATGGTAATCGTCCCTTGCTTGGGTATTCTCTTTGCGGGGTAGTCTCCCTTGGGATGCCCTACAGCCAGGGTGCCGGTCACGCGGTAGCCTTGGGGAATACCGAATTGAGTCAGCTTCGTATCGAGCTCATGATTGCCGTTGATGCGGTTGCACCAGACCGAACCAAGTCCAAGGGCATGGGCGGCCTGCAACATGTTGGTCAGGGCGCATGCGGTGTCTTCCTTCTCGTAGGCATTGCCTTCCTGGATGGAGACAAGGATCAGGGTGGGGGCGTTGTAGAAGAAGCTGTCGCCTTTTCCAACCACCAGTTCGTCGAGCATTTTCAGTTTGCCTGGATCCTGCAATGCGGTGAAGTGCCAAGGTTCCTGGTTTCTTCCATTCGGTGCAAGAATCGCTGCCTGTAAAATCAAATCCAGATCCTCATCGCTGATCTGCTTGTCGGTAAAAGTACGAACGCTGCGCCTGCTCAGCAGGCTTTCGATAATGCTGTTCATGTGCTGCCTCCTCATCCCATGGTACCCCTTCCCAGAAAGCCTTCCAATAGGGTAATGTAGAGGCTCATGAAATACCTCACCCAGCTTGCAATCATCTTTGGCCTTTGTTTGGTGGGAGACTTGATTTCCTCGCTCCTTCCGTTTGCGTTTCCCGGCAGCGTCGTAAGCATGCTGCTGATTCTCCTTCTGCTCTCAACCAACCTTATGAAGGAGCAATCGCTGGGGGAGAGCGCGGATTTCATGCTGTGCAACATGACCTTCTTCTTCATCCCTCCCGGGGTGAGCATCATCCGCTACATGGATATCATCAACAGCATCTGGTGGCAGTTGCTGGTCGTCAATATCGTCAGTGTCATCACCTGTTTCGCCGCTGCGAGCTGGACTGTGGTGCTCGTAAGCCGTGCACAAAAGGCGCTGCAAAGGAGGAGGCATGCTTGAGATTCTCAGCTCCCCTTTGTTCGGGATATCCCTTTCGATCGTCGCCTTCAGAATCGGCATGTGGGTGAATCGAAAGCTGAAAACTCCGTTGGCCAATCCCCTGATCATCGCCATGCTGCTGGTCGTCGGCACTCTGGCTGTGTTCGATATCCCCGTGGAGGCGTATGAGGAGGGTTCCTCGTTCATCCTCATGTTCCTCTCTCCGGTAACCGCAGTGCTGGCACTGACCATTTATCGTCAGCGCAAGACCCTGATGAGCAATTTTTTTCCAGTCCTGCTGGGTACGCTTGCAGGCTCGCTTGCCGCCCTGGCCACCATCCGAGGCAGCTGCTACCTTCTGGGCCTGGACCGAACCATCCTCGCCAGCCTGCTTTCCAAATCGGTGACCACCCCGGTGGCTATCGCGCTGACCGAGCAGTTCGGCGGCATTCCGGCTCTGACCATCGCCTCGACGATCATCACCGGTCTTGCGGGAAACCTGCTTGCACCAGTGCTTCCCAAGCTGTTTCATATCAAGGACCCGGTTGCCCACGGGGTGGGCATCGGATCGTGCAGCCATGCCTTGGGCACAAGCAAAGCCCTCGAAATCGGTGAGATCGAGGGCGCCATGAGTTCCATTTCCATCAGCTTGTCAGCGATTTGGACTGTTTTGCTTGCTCCGCTTTTCTTCTAACTTGATCAGGTTCTGCATCGGGACGAATCCTTCACCGAGTGCTTGGTAGGTCTCATGTACGAACATGAATGCCTTGGGGTCCTCCTGATGGACGATCTGGGTGAGGTGGTTGATCTGCTGATTGTGCACCACTGCAAGCAGTATGGTCCTCTCACGTCCGGTGAATATGCCCACTCCGCTGATCAACGTTCCTCCATGGTGAAGTTCGGTGATGATGCGCTTTCCGATGGCTTCGTGGTGCTCGCTGACGATGTAGGCGGTCTTGGCGTACTTGGTGCCGAGGTTCATGACGACAAAGTTGACCATCTGACCTGAGAGGTAGAGGGTGATGACGGCAAAGAGCGCCCGTTCAAGGCCGAACACCATCGCACCAAACACGATCACCGAGGCATCGCACAAAAACAGTGCGGTTCCCAGCGGCAGGGGAGTGAAGCGCGCGAGAATCTGGGCAAGGATGTCAGTCCCGCCGGTATTGGCGCCCGAGCGCATGACGATGCCGATTCCGCTTCCCAGCAATACTCCTCCGAATATGGCCGAAAGCAGTGTGTCCATTCGGTCGATATAGGGAAGAAATCCATTATAATCGGTAAGCTGGCCGAAGAGGCTGACCCAGATGCTGAGAAACAACGTTCCTGCAAGGCTTCTCACCCCGTAGGTCTTGCCAAAGATTGACATGCCGACCAGAAAAAGCGGTACGCTGATGCAAAGCATGACAAACCCGGTATCCCAGCCTGTGAGGTGGTAGATGATGGTCGCCACCCCGTTGACGCCTCCGCTGGCGATTTTGGCCGGGGTAATGAAGACGGCGATGGCAAAGCCGGCCAGAGCAGTCCCTCCGACAAGATAGAGCGCCTCGAGGACGAGGCGCTTGTGATTGATATCAGTCATACATCCTCCCCTGAAGGGAAGTATTCATCAATGGACGTATCGTTGCAAGGTCCTGCGTACTGCACCCTTGCCTTCTATGAGACTGGTGAAGTAGGAAAGAACCAGGTCGGCAAGTCCAACCTCCAGCAAATCTACACCGAAAATCGTAGCATCGGAGAGCAGACCCTTCAGCTGGTCCATACTCGGCTTGTCCCCGATCTTGATGTCCTTCACATAGGCCTGTGCCTCTTGCAGTCTTGGATCGGGACTGGGAGTGAAGCTGTTCAGCTCATCGTCGATGGCCATCAGGTAGCGCAGCCAGCCGGCGAATACCAGCGGGATGAGTTTCAGGTTCTTCACGTCAAGCTTCGGATCGGCAACATACGCCTTGATAGTCTCCCCGAATCGAATGGCAAGCTTCTGGGAAGTATCGGTTGCGATGCGCTGCGGGGTGTCGGGCATGAACGGGTTGGGGAAACGCTTTTCCAAAACCTCGCTGATGAAATCCTTGGGGTTGAGAATCTTGGGATCGACAACCACAGGCATTCCTTCGGTGTAGCCGATGCCTTCCACCAGCTTCTTGAGCTCGACGTCCTGCATCTCCTCGCTGATCAGGGTGTGGCCCAAGAGGCAGCCATATATTGCAAGGGCGGTGTGCAATGGATTCAAACAGGTCGTCACCTTCATCCGCTCCACCTTGTTGACGGTGTCACGGTCGGTGAAGTAGACGCCTGCCTCCTGGAGGGGAGGTCTTCCATTGGGGAACAGGTCCTCGATCACCAAATACTGTGATTGCTCGGCGTTGACGAAGGATGCGGTATAGGTGTTCTTGTCGGTGACAACAAGGTTGGTATCCTCAAAGCCGTCGGCCTTGAGCATCGCCTCGACCTTTGCATCGGGACGCGGGGTGATTTTGTCGATCATCGACCAGGGGAAGGCTACATCGTTGTCCAGATATGCACAGAAGCCCTTTTCAACCAGGCCTTTCTGCTCCCAGGTGCGGGCGATGTCGATTACTGCTTCGTAGAGCTTTTGGCCGTTGTGCGAGCAGTTGTCCATGCTCACCAAGGCAAGCTTGCCGGCCTTCGCCTGATACCGCTTGTAGACCAAGGCGGTGAGCTTGGAGAGGAACATGGTCGGCTTTGCAGGGCCGTTTGCCAAATCCTCGACGATCTGGGGATAATATTCGCCGTTGCCACCCTTCAGCGAGTAACCTTTCTCGGTGATGGTGAAGCTCACCATCTGCAGGCTGGGCTTGGTGAAGGTTTCGGTGAAGAACTTCCATTCTTGCTCAAAGCGGGGATCGCACTTGTAGGCGTAGGCCACCGATGCAATGACTTCCTTGTCGATCGAGCCGTCGCTCTTGAGTGTCACCATGAGCGTGAGATTGTCGTGCTTGGCGTATACCTTGTCGATGATCTGGTAATCGAAGCCTTCTCCGACGATGATGCCCGCCTTGCTCAGACCCCTGTTGAGCAGCTGCTGCTGCAGAGCAGCCGGAAACACCCTGAAGATGTTGCCGGCACCGAAGTGAACCCAAATTGGATTCTCCTTCGTATTGTGCTGCATGGCACCGCGGTCAAAGGAGGGGAGGATATACCCCTTTGCTTCCCATTTGCTTCTTTCTTGCAATCCTGTATCGGTAAGTTTCATCTGTGACTCCTAGTGGTTGACAACCCGTAGCTGCAGGCCGCTGTAACTGTTCTCATGCTTGAAATACGAGGGATAGCGCCCGACCATGCTTTCAGTCTCCTGCAAAAGCTTGGACAAGTGCTTGTCCTCGAGGCTGAGCATCACATCCAACTGCTTGGACTTGAGGGCTTCAACCATGTTCTGGTGCTGTTCGATAATATTGGAAAGGGCATTCTTTTCATAGAAGGAGAGGAGACGGATGCGGTGATGGTTGCCGCCCTGTGCTTTGATGATCGACCAGATCCGCTGCAATCCGATGGCAGAGAAGATGGTGGAATGGAATCGATCATCCTCTTCCAGGAAGGTGATGAAGTCATTGTTCTTCATCGCCTCAATCTGGCTCTCGATTGCCTTTTCCATTGCACTAAAATGCTCGCTCCTTCCCTGGTAGATGAACTTTTTCACGGCGCTTTCTTCCAAGCTCTTGCGTAAAAAGCGTTCCTCTTCCACCTGCTTGAGGTTGATCAGGGAGACCCTGGTTCCCTTCTGGGGGAAGATGTCGACCAGATTGTCGCCGGAGAGGCGCATCAATGCATCACGAACGGGAGAGCGGCTGACCTGCAGCTGCGTTGAAAGCAGCTGCAGATTCAGTTCCTCGCCAGGTTTGAACCGAAGGGATAAGATTTCCGAACGGAGGGTCTGGTAGATCTCTTCCGATGCGGTAACTCGAACTATCGTCGTCATCTTACTTCCTCTGCTCGTTTTTCTGGATGGCTTCATACAAGCCGAGGATGTAGGAAGCTCCCAAAGCACGATCGTACAAGCCGTATCCGGGCATTGCCACCTCTCCCCAGATCATTCTTCCGTGATCGGGGCGGGCGGGTCCTTCGAAGCCGGTTTCGTGCAAGGCCTTTACGATTTCATACAGATCGAACGAACCGTCGCTGGACAGGTGAGCCGCTTCTTCGAATACGCCGCTCTCGAAGTGGTGGAGGTTGCGGATGTGTGCGAAGTGAATCCGGCCTGGAAGGGCGCGGATGATGCCCGGCAGATCGTTCTTCGGATTGGTGCCGAAGGAGCCTGCACAGAAGGTGAGTCCGTTGAACGGGGCATCCACAGCCTTCATGACCTTCAGGATCTTCTCCTTGCTGGTGATGATGCGCGGCAGTCCGAATACAGGCCATGCCGGATCGTCGGGGTGGATTGCCATCTTGATGCCCCACTTTTCACAGGTCGGCTGGATGGCCTTGAGGAAGTAGACCAGGTTGTCGAACAGCTTCTCCTCGGTGACATCCTTGTATGCCTCGAACAGATCCTTCACCTTTGCAAGGCGCTCGGGTTCCCAACCGGGCATCTTGAAGCCCTGCGCGCTTGAGTTGGTCTGGTTGAAGAAGACCTCGGGATCGATTGCATCGACTACTTTCTGGTCGTAGGCAAGGACGGTCGAGCCGTCTGCGCGCTTCTTGAACAGGTCGGTGCGGGTCCAGTCGAAGACCGGCATGAAGTTGTAGCAAACAGTGGTGATGCCCTCTTTGCCCAAATTTTCCAGCGTCTCGATGTAGTTTGCGATGTACTGTTCGCGGTCGGGACTGCCGATCTTGATGGAGTCGTGGATATTGACACTCTCGATGCCAAGCACCTTCAGGCCTGAGGCCTCGACTTCGGCTTTGAGCGCCTGGATGCGCTGAAGCGGCCAGAGCTGGCCGGCAGGAATATCGTACAGGGTGGTGATTACTCCCTCTACGCCGGGAATCTGTCTGATTTTTTCCAAAGAAACGGTATCGTGCTTTGAGCCGAACCAACGAAGTGACATGTGGATCATGGTGAGTGCCTCCAAATCAGGGTTATGCTAATACTCTAGCATACTAATATATTAGTTGCAAGAGGACAGGCATTTTCCCCTGCGATTTGCAGGGATGTCCTATCGCCGGTCTCCCATCACCAGCATGGAGGAGGTTTTATCCAGGAGCAGGGTGCACTCTTTTTTGGTTCGAAGCACCGTACAGGGGGCATAGACGGAGATTTGATCATACAGACACATCGCCACCGCCCGGGCCTTGCGCTGGTCGGGCACCGAGCAGATGAGGTTCTTGGCCTTGAGAATCTGGCGAACCGACATCGTAACGGCTTGCAGTGGGACGTCGTCGAGTTTGGGAAACCAACCCTCGCTGACTTGCTGGCGGCGGCATCGCTCCTCCAGATCGACGACGATGTAGGGATCGTTGGTTTCAAAGTTGGCAGGTGGGTCGTTGAAGCCTATGTGTCCGTTCTCACCGATGCCCAAAAAGGCAACATCGACATCCTGCTCCCTGATCAGGGTGTTGAGGCGTGCAATTTCTGCATCCAAGTCCTCTGCATCGCCGTTTACTGCATGGAACGCTCCAAGGTTCTGCACCTTTTTTACAAATCGAGTCTTCAGGTAGTAGCGAAAGCTTGATGGATGGGTGTCGGGCAGATTCACATACTCATTCATCCCGAATGCTTCAACCTTGCTCCAATCGACATCCGCCTCGCCCAGGTGTGCATACAGGGAGAATTGGCTGAGTCCTGTGGCGACCACGATAACCGCACGGCCTTTTTTCTCGATGGCTTCCTTGATAAGGGAAATGCCGAGCTTTGCAGCTTGATAGCCCATGTCGTGTTTGTCTTCACAGATGGTGATGCGCATAGTTGTAGTTCCTCCAGGATGCTTCAGTGTATCCTAAGAGGCCCATCATTTGTAATCCCTCAGAGAAAGGCTTCTTCGCTGCTGGGGTGGTTGTTGTTCCAATTGTTGGTCGAAAGAATCATCTGCTTGGAAGCAGTCTGGGCAAAGAAGGGTGCAAAGAGCCGTTCGAGGGAGACCGATGAGCCTGCAAGATTGACGATGATGGTCCGGTAATGAAAGCGTGCCATCTGCCGGCTGAACGAGTCGAACAGCAGCCTGAAGAGTCCCAAGCCGCGGCACTCCTGCTTTACGGCGAAGAAGGGTACTTCGACCAACGCATCGGTGAGGGGGATGTAGGCAAGCAGGGCGGCAAGGCTTCCGTCCTGGCTGCGGGCTAGCTGATAATGCTCGGGCATCTCATTCTCGAACCTGCGGCCAAGCAGCAGGCTCGCGATTGCATCCTGCTCCCTGCCGTTTTCCATCTCCTCGAGGATGAGCTGTACGAAGCTGTCCATCTCGCTGGTGGGATACCCTTCATGCGTCTCGAAGGTGAAGTCCTCAAGCAGAATTTCCTCGGTCAGGTCCTCAACCTCTTCCTTGAGATTGAGCAGTCCGAGTGCACCTTCCTGCTCCCGGTACCAGGTGATGACCACCCGCTTGAGTTGTTCGTCCTTGAAAGAGAACCACTTCCTCTCCAGAACCGGGAGTTCGGACAGGGCATCCTTGAATTTTCGGAAGACTCCTTTGCCGCTGTTCAAGCAGGAGAGCAGACGTTCACGGTACAGAGGATTGCGCACCCGGTTGGCGAACATCTCCATCAGGTGGAATCCGTCCGAGGGCTCCCAATCGGGAATGGGGATGAAGCGGTTCTCATCCAGCGGCTCTTCATGTTCCTCATCCTCGTCGAGATAGCGCATCTCTTCCTCGCTGATCAGGTTTCCGTCCTTGAGGTCGAGGTAATAGTCGCTGACCTGGTCTTCCATGGCGAAAATGATCGAGCCAAGCAGGTCTTCGGTGAGATCGGGCATGTGGTAGACTGCAGATTCCATGGCTTGTATCATACCGTCAGTTTTCCCATCTGGCTAGAGGAGCTTCGAATAGTCGTTTCTTGACCAGAAGAATCTGCAGAGTTCCATGATGCCGTCGAGTACACTATAAAAGAGTGCGAATTGCTTGCTACATATTCTGTAATAGCGATGCTGCCTGACTTTGCAGGTATGGACCGGTTCATTCCCTTCAGGGTTTGAAGAGCGGCTTTCAATTGCTTTTTCAATGGAGTCGATCAAGGGCCGTACAGCAATTTTGTTGTCCAAGACATGCGAAATATATCGGACCGCCTGTGAATAGCTTTGCTGGAACCGGCAATCCAGGAAAGTCGCTTACCTTGACATTAGCGCTAAAAGATACGAATATATTTTGTGTGATTTCAATTACGAAACTAGGAGTGTATTCATGAGCATTATTGAATTTATCGAAGCCAGGGAGATCCTTGACTCACGTGGTAACCCCACCGTAGAAGTAGATGTCATTCTTGAGGATGGTTCCATGGGCCGTGCAGCGGTTCCCTCCGGAGCATCCACCGGTGTTCACGAAGCAGTTGAGCTCCGTGATGGGGACAAGAGCCGCTATTTGGGTAAGGGCGTTCTGAAGGCTGTCGACAATGTCAACAACATCATCGCCCCCGAACTCGAAGGCATGGATGCTCTGGATCAGGTCGCCATCGACCGTGCCATGATTGCTCTTGACGGTACCCCCAACAAGGCAAAGCTTGGCGCCAACGCAATCCTGGGTGTTTCCATGGCTGTTGCACGTGCAGCCGCCGACTACCTCGGCCTGCCGTTGTACAAGTACCTTGGAGCCTACCACGCCTGCGTCCTTCCCGTTCCGATGGCCAACATCCTCAACGGCGGCGCACACAGCGACAACAAGGTTGACTTCCAGGAGTTCATGGTCATGCCGATCGGAGCTCCCTCCCTTCGCGAAGGCCTGAGATGGACCGCCGAGGTGTTCCACAATCTCAAGGCTGTCTTGAAGGCGAAGAAATACAACACCTCTGTAGGTGACGAGGGTGGTTTCGCTCCCGACCTGCAGTCCAACGAAGAGGCTCTCGAGGTCATCATGGAAGCCATCAAGAAGGCAGGGTACACCACCGGCCGCGATGGTGACTTCATGATCGCCCTGGACCCCGCCGCTTCCGAGCTCTATGACGAGAAGACCAAGACCTACACCCTCAAGTGGACTACCGGTGAGAAGCTGACCAGTGCCCAGATGGTTGACCTGTGGGAAGATTGGTGCAACCGCTACCCGATCATCTCTCTCGAGGACGGCATGGCTGAAGACGACTGGGAAGGCTGGAAGATGCTCACCGATCGCATCGGCGACCGCGTCCAGCTCGTCGGTGACGACTTGTTCGTAACCAACGTCGAGAGACTGAAGATGGGTCTGGAAAAGGGTGTAGCCAACTCCATCCTGATCAAGGTGAACCAGATTGGAACCCTCACCGAGACCTTCGAAGCCATCGACCTTGCAAAGCGCAACGGTTACACCGCTGTTGTATCCCACCGCTCCGGCGAGACTGAGGATAACTTCATTGCCGACCTCGTGGTCGCTCTCGAGACCGGTGAGATCAAGACTGGATCCATGAGCCGTTCCGACCGTCTTGCAAAGTACAATCAGCTGCTGCGCATCGAGGACTACCTCGGTGATACCGCCAAGTATGCTGGTCGTGACGCTTTCCGCGTTCTGTAAGAGTAGTATTGCATTGTATTCAGAGGCCATCGCACTGCGGTGGCCTTTG
>NZ_DJGW01000052.1:15912-19295 GCF_002432845.1 Sphaerochaeta sp. UBA5836 | reverse complement strand
GTATATCTATCAGTGGAGAAGAATGTATGAAAGAATTGAGTTTCAAGGGGGTTCATACTGCGTTGATCACCCCGTTCACCAAGAAGGACAATCTGGATGAAGAGCGCCTTGAGCAGATCATCGAGATGCAGATTCAAAGCGGCATCGACGGGTTGGTGCCCTGCGGCACTACCGGGGAGAGCCCGACGCTCAGTCACGACGAGCATGACCGCACCATCGCCCTGACCGTCAAATTTGCCAACGGCCGGGTTCCTGTCATTGCAGGCACCGGCTCCAATGCCACCAGCGAGGCTATCAGGCTCTCCCGGCATGCCCAGCAGGTGGGAGCTGATGCTGTGCTGCTGGTCAATCCCTACTATAACAAGCCTACCCAGAAGGGTTTGTATCTCCACTTCAAAGCAATTGCCGAGAGCGTCGACATTCCCTGCATTCTCTACAATATCAAGGGAAGAACGGGTGTGAATATTGAAACCGAAACGGTAAAGGCTCTCAGCGATGCCTGCTCGAACATTGTGGGAGTCAAGGAAGCCAGCGGCAGCCTAGAACAGATGCGCGCGGTCATTGATGCCACACATGGCAAGTTCCATGTACTCAGTGGTGATGACAATCTCTCCTTGGCCTTGATCGAGAGCGGTGGTGACGGTGTCATCAGTGTCGCATCGAACATCTGCCCAGCCTATATCTCAAAAATGATTCACCTTGCCCTGGGAGGCAAGTTTGCTGCAGCGCGGGAGATGGAGGCGAAGCTTGCTGGTTTCTTCAAGGCTTGTTTCTTGGAAACCAATCCCATCCCGATCAAGACGGCCATGGCACGGTACGGCTGGTGCGAAGAGTCGTTCAGGCTCCCGCTGTGCAGTTTTGAGAATGAAGAGAACAGGGTCCGCCTCTATGCAGAACTTGATGCATTGGATGAGCTTGGGGCGATAGCAAGGAGATAGTGTTCATGGCTACGATCAATACGAATTATCAAAAGCTTGCAAGCGGGTACCTCTTTCCGGAAATCGCCCGCAGAACAAGTGCCTGGCAGAAGACCCATCCAGGAGTGCCTGTCCTTCGCTTGGGCATCGGCAATACCACCGAAGCTCTTCCCAGGGCAGTCTGCAATGCAATGAAGGAGAAGATTGACGCTCTTTCAGATCGCAGCACCTATACCGGATACGGTGATGAGCAGGGAGATGCCTACCTGCGCGAGGCCTTGGTCGCCTACTACCGGCGCTACGGAGTAGAGTTGGAAAGCACCGAGTTCTTTGTCAGTGACGGGGCCAAGAGTGATGCTGCCAACATTCAGGACCTGTTTGGTGAAAACAATATTGTTGCCATTCAAGACCCTGCCTATCCAGTGTATGTGGACAGCAATGTAGTCGGAGGGCGTACCGGGCTTTTCAATAAGGAGAAGGGTTGCTACGACGGCTTTGTCTATTTGGCAAGCACGGAGGAGAATGGGTTCATTCCCGAGCCTCCGAAACAGAAGGTGGACTTGATTTACCTGTGCAGTCCGAACAATCCCACAGGCTCGGTAGCATCCTATGACCAGCTGAAGGTCTTTGTCGATTACGCACGAGCGCACAAGAGTGTCATCATATTCGACAGCGCCTACAGCGAGTACATCACCGAAGCCGGGTATCCCCGCTCCATCTATGAAGTGGAAGGGGCCAAGGAGTGCGCCATCGAGATAAACAGTTTCTCCAAGTTTTCCGGTTTTACCGGTGTCCGGCTTGGTTGGACCATCGTACCCAAGGCACTGGTCTGTGAGGATGCTCCTCCAACCGTGCTCAATTCGATGTGGAACCGCCGGCAATGCACGTTCTTCAACGGTGCAAGCAACATTGCCCAGAAGGGTGGATATGCTGCGTTGGCCGGAGAGGGATACGAGCAAAGCAGGGCCTTGGTCGCATACTACTTGGAAAATGCCAGGATCATCCGTGAAGGGCTTACCAAAGTTGGCTTGACGGTCTATGGTGGGATCAACAGTCCGTATATCTGGGCGAAGACTCCCAATGGTATGGAGAGTTGGGATTTCTTCGACCTGTTGCTCGATACCTGCCATGTGGTGGTGACCCCGGGAAGTGGATTCGGCCCGGCCGGCAGGAATTTTGTGAGGGTTTCGTCGTACGGCCATCGCGAACAGGTTGTCCAGGCTATGCAGATGATTGAGGAGAATTTGAAGATATGAGTGAGAAAAAGCTACCGATAGGTCATGGACAGATGCTCGAGCTGGCTTCCCAATTGCCGACCCCGTTCTACTTGTACGATGAAAAAGCGATGATCGAGCATGCTCGGAGTTTCAAGAGACTCTTTGCTTGGGCACCCGGTTTTTGCAATTACTATGCGGTAAAAGCTTGTCCCAACCCAACCATTCTCAAGCTCCTGGCCCAAGAGGGGTTCGGAGCAGACTGCTCCTCCCTGCCTGAACTGCTGCTTGCCAAGGCTTGCGGCATCACCGGCAAAAAAATCATGTTTACCAGCAATGACACCCCGTCTGAGGAATTCAAGGCGGCCTATGACCTCGGGGCCATCATCAACCTGGATGATATTACCCACATAGAAGCGCTCCAGCAGGCGGTTGGGACGACTCCCGATACCATCTGTTTCAGGTATAATCCCGGTCCTGACCGTACCGGCAATGCCATCATCGGCAACCCGGTGGAGGCTAAGTACGGGGTGACCACGGCCCAGATCATCGATTGCTACAGGATCATGAAAGAGAAGGGAGTCAAGCACTTTGGTCTTCATACCATGGTTGCATCCAACGAATTGGATGGATCGTACATCGTTGAGACCGCCCGCATGCTCTTCGACCTTGCCATCCGCATCCACAAAGAGGCAGGCGTACGCATTGAGTTCATCGACATGGGAGGCGGCATCGGCATACCATACCGTCCCGACCAGGAGGCGATGGACCTTGCAAAGGTCAGCAATGATATGCATGAGCTCTATGAGAGCATGATTGTTCCGGCAGGCCTGGATCCACTTCAGATTGTCTTCGAGTGTGGACGGGTGATCACCGGTCCATATGGGTACCTTGTCAGCAAAGTCCTGCATGTAACGAAAAAGTACAAGGACTATGTCGGCCTTGATGCATCGATGGCGAATCTTATGCGTCCCGCCCTGTATGGTTCCTATCACCATATCACCGTGGTGGGAAAGGATACGATGCCTTGCGACCATACCTATGATGTAACCGGGTCGCTGTGCGAGAACAACGACAAGTTTGCCATCGACCGCATGCTGCCCGAAGTGCAGAAGGGCGATGTTGTAGTGATTCATGATGCAGGGGCCCACGGTCACAGCATGGGCTTCAACTACAATGGAAAGCTCCGCTGTGCCGAGTATCTGCTCAAGCGCGATGGTTCGGTGGTTATGATTCGCAGGGCGCAAACCTA
>NZ_DJGW01000052.1:13412-15829 GCF_002432845.1 Sphaerochaeta sp. UBA5836 | reverse complement strand
GATTTCGCCGAGCATGCAAGGACGGAAATGTTGCGTGAAATTGCCCAACAGCACGGCCTGAATGGTTCGCAAACCAGCCTTATGGAGGCTGAAGGCCTTGCCTTTGTCGTCAAATCGATTACGGTGGATTATCAAAGCCCGGCCCGTCTGGACGATCTTTTGGAAGTGCAGACCGAGTTTGAAAGTGCAAAACGGTTCTCGATCGTCTTTCGGCAGACAGTCCTGCGTGACGGGCAGGCTCTGTGCGTCCTTCTGGTCAGGGTAGCCGCAATCAATGCACTGACACACCGTCCGATGCCCCTTCCTGCTTGGTTCGTCCCGGCATTTGAGTCAGCTACCTAGGCATGTCAAGCAGAATGGTTGAGGAGCCCAGGCTGCCCAGTCTGTCGTGATTGACGATGACATCGTAGCGGTGAACTCCGGCAAGCGGAATACTGGTATAGGCAGCTTGTGATGCTTGTACGAGGATACCCTCGCAATACCAGTCGATCTGCAGGTCGTTGATACCAATTCCCTCAGGGAGATTGCTCGGAGTATAGGTAAGCGTCACCTCATCCCCCGCTTTTGCTTGCAGTGGGCTAAAGACAATGCTTCCTTCGATGGGAAGCATGGTGTTGTTTACGATCATGATGGTGTAGGCGGTGGATAGGTCGCCGATGATGAGCTCAATGCTGCCATCGCTGGTCACCCCGTCAAGGATTCTCAAGGATTGACTTGCTCCGCTGACCAGAACCTCCTGGCTGAACAGCTGCAGTTTGAGATAATAGGAGCCGGCAGGCAGGGTCTTTGCCAAGGCAACCGTGCCGTCCGTTTTGTTCAATGCACCAACCTCAAGATCGACCGGTGAACCGCTTTGATGGAAAAGCTGGGCTTCAAGGCGAACATCCGAGGCCACCTGATCGGGATCCCAGGAGAGCTCGATGCTCATTGTTCCCTCTCCGACAAGCTGCGTCAGTTCCAAGGTCGCCTCATTGGTTACCGATGAGAGCAGGGTTGTCAAATCTCCGCTGACAAGGGCGGTTCCTTTGCTGTTGGACCCGACTGCATGCAATTTCCACGTTCCGATAGCAAGGTTTCCGATTTCCACCACCTGGTCTGCAGATTGCACATCCACCGTTTGTCCTTTCGGCCCTGTTCCGGTGATCCTCACCGTAGCGATGGTCATGTCCTGTGGTGTGGGCAGCAGGCTTCGCGATGTCCGAAACCGCTCGGAGGCGAGGTTCAACCTCAAGGTCGCATTATCAGGCTCAACGGTGTTTTCACAACCAATGAGCAACGCGAGCAGCAGCAAGAGTCCAGCAAAGGACAGTGTTCGATGGTTCATAATGATATCTCCTCAATTTGTGATGCATATCAAGGAGAAAAGCCTGCCTGTTTGCTTCACAATCCCCTAGGTTTGGATGTACGCTCTCGTCTATACTTACAGAGAGGGAGTATGAAATCATGATTACCATCTATAGCCGACCACTTGCGCAAACCCTTCCGATCAGCCTGATTCCTCTTTGGGGTGAGTATGAGGGTGTTGAGGCTTCAGTGCGCATGGCTTGGGAGAACCAGCTGTTGCATCTACGCTACCAGGTGCGGGAACCCCAGCTCAGGCGCATGGTGACTGAGCACAATGGAAGGGTGTGGGAAGACAGCTGTGTGGAAGCTTTTCTGCAGAGGGAAGGCCAGGAAGTCTATGTGAATGTTGAGTGCAGCGCCTCTTTGAGCATGCTTGCAGGCAGGGGGGAGGGAAGGGCGAATCGAACGTTGTTCCCGCCTGACTTCATTCAAACAATCGATCATACAGTCGAAATACTCGAGAACTCCAACAAACAAAGCCGCTGGACTCTCGAAGTGAGCCTTCCGCTTGATTTGTTGGGTCTGGTAAAACCGGGTGAGGATTTGAGGAATGTGCAGTTGAAGGGAAATTTTTACTGCTGCGCCGACAAGCATGCAGTTCCCCATTTCCTTGCTGTTTCGGAAATAGGCACGTTGAAACCGGATTTTCATTCGCCTTCTTATTTCAGTCCGATACGCTTCGCCTAGGAGTGATTCGGATTGAAAGCCTCCTCTGCTGAAAGCAGTGAGGCATCCAACAATTTGCTGATGGCAAGGTGTGCCAGGTGCTGGCCGAAGATGGCAGTGACGGTGGGAAGGCTGCCCAGCACGTTCCGCCTTCTTCCCCTGTCGACGATCTGCTCATTGAGGTCGGCATGTTCCTCTTCCTCGGGCTTTCGATAGGTGAATTGCACCAATTCCGGACTGTAAATGACATCGATGCCTCTTCCAACTCCCCGCTTTCTCAGGTTTGTCCGCACCGCCCGTGCCAATGGGCATCCATAGGTATCCATAAGGTCGGCTTTCCTGACCAGGAAGGGGTCGCGGCGAAGGGCGGCCCCCATGCTGCTCACCACTTTGATCTTGCGATTGTA
>NZ_DJGW01000052.1:12226-13374 GCF_002432845.1 Sphaerochaeta sp. UBA5836 | reverse complement strand
CCTTCAAGGATTTGCCCCAGCGTCTCCTGGTGCACAAAGAGGGGGAGGACCTCAAGGTTGCATTCGGGATATATCGCCCGTATGCGTTCTGCCGCCACTTCGGTTTTCAGCCGGCCCAGGCTATCATACGTCGCAAGTATCTGTCGATTGAGATTCGTGATTCCAACGGTGTCGAAATCGACGATCCGCAACGTGCCGACGCCGCTGCGCACCAAAGATTCCAGACACATGCCCCCCACAGCACCCAGTCCAACCAACACGACTCGCTTTTCGTGCAGCGATTGGACGGCATCTTCACCGAGAAGTCTTGTTATGCGTAAGAATTGTTCTGATTTCATCGTTGTGGTTCTCCAGTTGCTCTTCGCTGTACCCGCTGAGGCTGCAAAAGGCTGCAATATGGTTTGCGAAAAGCTGTGCATAGTCGCGTTCGAAGCCTGTGAAGTCGGTTTCCAAGGCGAAAGGAAGCTCTAGTATCTGTTGGATGCGTGATCGAAGGTTGCTTTTGTAGATATTCGGTCCATAGGATGGGATGACTTGGTACCGCACCGCCTCTGCAATCGTTTCAAAACTTGCAGTACAACCATGCCACAACAACGGCGGCAGGTATTTGCGCTCATTTCTCAATACCGTCAACAATAGGCCGTTCTCCCGTACGCAGTGCAGGCTGACGCTGCGGCCAAGCTCGAAGCCCATGTGCAGCATTTGGGCAAGAAAGGTTCGCTGGGTCTCCCTGTTTGGATATCGGCGGTCCAAACCAACCTCGGCTATCTGCAGGTCGGGATGTGAGACAAGCATTTCATAGACAGCATCCGGGTCACCGGGGAACTCGGAAGGCAGGATCCCGATACCCCCCACTGCCGACGAACCAAGATTCAGCAGGCTTGGCCATTCAGAGGGACTACTGGTTGCATAGAGGGCATTTTCGGTTGCTTCGCAGTCACTTATGTGTCGATGAGCGTCAAACATGCCTTATGGTACGGCCCGGGGCCCAGGAGGTCAAGCTAGAGCAGAAGAGCAAGGTATGTTACGCCGATGGAGAGCAGGATGGGGATGATCATTCCCTGTCGCTTGTAGGCGAAGAGCGCAGCTGCTGCAATGCCCAGCAATCCTGCGTACCAGCTCTGGTTGTAGTCGAGGATGACACCGGG
>NZ_DJGW01000052.1:10980-12194 GCF_002432845.1 Sphaerochaeta sp. UBA5836 | reverse complement strand
GGGAAGACGGTCGAGAAAGGTTGCGTAATAGGGCAGGGCGCGTACCAGAAAGGTTGCAACAGCGCTGAGCAGGATGGGGATCATGAAGGGTGGGTGGTCAGTCATACATACTCCTCGATATCGTCAGTGATTGCAGCGCCGAAAAAGCTTGCTGCGAGCATGGAGATGACAAATGCCCAACCGACGCCCAGATGCAGGAGCAAGATGAGAACGCTGTTGAGGATGGCCGAAATTGCTGCAATGAGGAGAACCTTGAAACCTTTCTGCCGGAACTCCTGGGCCAGCAGGGAGCTGAACATCGCATACAGGGTCACTCCAACTGCCAGTTGCAGGGCGGAGGGCAGAATCATGCCGACCAAAAAGCCTGCTGCGGTTCCGCACACCCAACCTGCATACGCTATGCCTTCCAAGCCTGCCAGGTAGTATTTGGTGATGGGTTGATTGTGCAGTACTGCAACGCTGAAAACCTCATCGGTGGTTCCATGGGCGAGCAGCGCACGCTGCCAACCTCCTATCCCCTTTGTGAGCTTGCGTGACAGTTCTGCTCCCATAAAGGTGTAGCGAAGATTGACCAACAGGACGCTGATGAATATTTCGGCCGGGATGGCACCTTTGCCTATGAGGTTTGCAGCAAGAAACTGCCCGCTTCCGGCAAAATTGGTCATGGAGAAGAGCACCGCTTCCCAAATTCTTAGTCCCAGGTCCCTGCACACCAGGCCGAAAGCCATTGCGGTTGGAAAGTACCCTACAAAGATGGGAAAGCCTTCTTTGCAGCCTTGTTTGAAGGTAAATTCTGATTGCATGTGCGTCAGGGTATTCTTTTACACCCTTTCTTGCAAGCCGCGGGTATGCTATCATAGCTTACTTTCGGAGGTGCCTATGGCTGTGTATCTCGCTAATACCGGGTTGGAAATCCTGCTCAAGGACGGTTCACTCGACCAGAAGCAAATGCTCGCGTGGTTCGAGGAAGCCGTGCGCATTCCCACCAAGTATGGATTTTATGCCACCAAGGTGCTGCAAAGCGGGCTTACATTGGTGTACCGCGTGGTTGCGAAAGGTTCCGATACGGAGATTGCCGGTCTGGATATGCATATGAGCGGACGTTGTCTCTGGTCGGCCAAACCCTTGGTTCGCATCGGGGAGGGGGAGGCCCTCTCCCTTACGCTGCTGATGACCAATCCCAGCGAGAGGAGCGCCTTCATTGCTACGCTGGT
>NZ_DJGW01000052.1:10551-10876 GCF_002432845.1 Sphaerochaeta sp. UBA5836 | reverse complement strand
GGAAGGTTGGAAGACAAGAAGTTGCTCCCTTTCAACTACATCATGGCACGTGACGAGAGCCTGAGTGAGGAAACCCGACAAAAATTCGCCCGGCATGAGCAGATGGTGCTGCTTTGCGGTCCGGTCCTGGCTGTTGAAGAACGCAGGCACGGGTTTCGTGATACGCTGTGCATGGTTGCAACCATAGCAACGGAGATGGGGCATCTGGATCTGGTGTTCTCAGCAAAACAGCTGGCAAAACCACTGCAGAAGGGATCCTACGTGGTAGCCAGCTGTATTGTCAGTGCCGATGTGCTGACCGACTAGTGGGCTGTAAAGTCTAGTG
>NZ_DJGW01000052.1:0-10544 GCF_002432845.1 Sphaerochaeta sp. UBA5836 | reverse complement strand
ATATCTGACAGAGGAGAACGCAGCTACCCGGCGTTTGGGCCGAAGAAAATGAAAGAAATAGGATTTACAGACCACTAGAACCGTTTGGTCCATGCATGGCAGTACGGCTGTGAACCCTTGCGTACGTAGTAATCCTGATGATACTCCTCGGCAGGGTAGAAGATTGCCGCCGGTCTGAGCGTGGTGGCAATTTTCAGTCCTTTTGCTTCGAGGATCTCGATCAGGCGGACTACGGTATCGAACTCGCTTCTACTACGGTAGAAAACCGCTGAAAGGTACTGGTTGCCGATATCCGGTCCTTGTCCGTTGGTTTGCGTCGGATCGTGGATTTCGAAAAAGAACTTTGCCAGCTCCTCATAGCTGACTTCCAGTGGATTGTAATACACCTTTACCGCTTCCAAGTGCCCGGTGGTGTGCGTCAAAACATCCTGGTAGATGGGATTTGCCAGGCTTCCTCCTGTGTACCCGCTTACAGCAGAATATACTCCCTTTTTCTGTTCGAAGAGGTGTTCAACCCCCCAGAAACACCCACCGGCGAAAACCGCCTCGGCGACCGGCTTCTCTTGCCGGAAAACCAGGGAGATGGAATTGACGCAGTGACGCGTATTCTTTTCGGTGAATCGTTCACCCAAGAATACATGGCCCAGATGGCCTTGGCAGGTTGCGCAGACAATTTCCGTCCTGCTTCCATCGGAATCGGGATGACGCTCTACGGCGTTGGGGATTTCATCGTCGAATGAAGGCCATCCGCAACCGGAGTGGAACTTGCTCTGTGAGCTGTACAACGGCGAGTTGCACCACCTGCAGTAGTAGGTTCCCTCATCCTCTGTATCGGTATAGATGCCGGTGAAGGCCCGTTCGGTTCCCTTGTCTATTATGACCCGAGACTCCTGGGAGTTGAGTGTATTCTTAAGACTCTGGTCCAGTGGTTGAAACGTGAAACGCTGATGTGTTGTTGCCATGGTTTCCTCGCGTTGCGGCTGTGCTTGAGCTTTTGGTCTGATGAGAACGATGATCACGATTAGGATGAGAATGATGAACAGCAAAATCAGGGAGCGATTCATGCACATCCTCCTTCTGGATTCACCAGAATTTGGGAAGAATCGGGGGGACCGACTTCTGATACGCTTGGTATGCCGGATATTTGCTCTTGGTAATGCTCTCGGTGAACTTGGTCGATCCGATGAACAGCAAGGTCAAAAGGATTGGTCCTGCAAGGGTGTAATGCAAAAGTGAAGTGGAGAACGATACACAGAACAGGTAGATCGAGTACCACACCCCAAGCTCGCCGAAGTAGTTGGGATGGCGGCTGAATCTGAACAAGCCGGAGGTTCTGAAACCACGTTCATAGTCATCTTCATGCTTTTCAAGTCGTGGAAGCAGGTGATGCTTGGCCTGTTGGAAGGTGTATTGCTGCTGGTCTGCAAGGGTCTCGATGCCAAGACAAAGGGCGAACAAGACTATGGATGCGAATGAAAGCGGGGTGAATGCAAGTCGGGCAGGTTCAACAAGCAGCAGCAAAGGGCTGGTGAAAGCGATGAAGAGCAGCTGCTGGTACATGGCGATGAAGAGCAGGTTGAAGATCGTCCAAAGCACAGGATTGTCGATTCTCTGTCTCAGGATCGCCCAGCGGTAGTCCTCCTCGCCGGTATAGCCGCCGCGGCGTGCGAAGTTGAATGTAAGCCTTGCACCCCAGAGCGTGATGAGAAGTGATGCAGTGATGGAAGGAGCATTCAGACCGGCAGAAAATGCATACACCCAAGCAAGGGCTACCGGGAGGGTGCTCCAAAGCCGGTCGGTCCACGAGTAATCACCGGTGAGCAATGAGAAGAAAAAGCTGACAACGATGGAGCAGGCGGTAATGATTCCAACCTTGAGCAGGGGAGCTGCATTGCCGGCTGTCTGTACAAGCGAGACTGCGATACAGGCAGCGATGATGATGAAAAAGAGTAGGATGCTTGTCTTTGTTGCTTTCATGCACTCACTATAGCAAAGCGGGTGCTTCATCGGCAAGCTAATTGATCAACTCACCCAGCAGATAGGCAAGGTCGCCGCTTTGGATCAGCTTCCATAAGGAGAGGCCGGTTTGCACCAATCCGATCACCAAGAATATGATGTGCAGTGCCTCTATGCCTTGCAGGATGACACATTGGATGACAATCCATGCGCTGAGTGCAAGCCCGAGGGCGAGGCTGCTGATCATGCCGACGATGGAGTATCGCCATACCAGTATGCTGCATATGATATTTCCTAAGCCAATGACCCCGAACAAAAACAGCCCCGGGATGAAATACGAGGTAAAAGGGGAGTTCTCCAAGAGCGTGAGGGGGGCGCCGAGAGGGTTGTAGATGTCTGCGAGACAACCATACCCGCCGGCCAAGGCTCCGATTCCGACAATCAAATGAAGAGTGAAGAGAGTTTTTCGTATCCAATTCATACTCATTGCGCCTTTCTCAAAGCATCCTCGATGGCTTTGAGGATGATGATGCTGCTGTACGTCGCACCGCTGATGGTGTCGACGTCCAGTTTCTGCCCGGTCAAGACAGTGGCTAGAATCGCTTCAGCCGGCTGACCCTGGCCGCTTCTATGCTCCAAGAGCTGGATGTTTGCAATGGTTCCTTCCTTGACGGTTGCTGCAACCTTTGCTTTGACCGGAAACGTTGCATAACTTCCCTCATAGGTTCCATCCTCTATCGAGGAAAGAGGGGGTGTGGCGATCGAAAGGTCTTTGAGTCCTTCCAAATTCTGTTCAACACGCTTGAATAGGGTTTTTCCTACAACGACCAGAATGACCAGGCCGGCGACAATGACCAGTGCTATAAATGCTCCCCTCGGCATATAAAAATTCCCCCGTTGCTAGCTTATACCAAATCTACGTAGCAATGAAGTCATGCATGCCGCCAATTGCAGTAATTTGTACAACAATACTCGAACATATGACTTGGGGAAAAGATGGAACCCAACCTATTTGGAATTACTTTTTCTTGCTATCCAGGTAAGATTAGTGTAGTTGCGCTGTTGCACCGTTCCTCCTTCCAGCAGTCGAAGAGCCAAGTCCATGATGTTTTGCCCGTACGCTTCTGGATTGTAGTGAACACACCCAAGAATTGGGGAATTGCCGATTTTCATCAGTTCTTCAATCTGCTTTGTATAATTGTGTCCCACAATAATCGTGTTATTGCTTTCCCGGTATTGCAGGATCAAGTCGTAGGATGCCAGAAGGTGCCGTAGATTGAATGCGAGGATGAGCATGGGCTCATCCTTGGGGGTCTGTTTGAGCAACCTGACCAATTCCTGAGTTGGATTTACTTCCGGGTGTCCCCATTCAATGGTGTGAATAGTATCCGGCAGTCGGGAAACACTCTTTTGCAGATGCTCCAATGCACTGGATATTCGCAATTTGGTAATGGGTTCATATCCATACTTTCCCAGAACCAGCAGATGGTCTACACTGCTGTTCCAGTGCTCGTTGATGTACAGCGAAGCATGCTCGCCGGCAATCCGTCCTGCGCTTGCGTTGTCCGCCCCAAAGTAGATGCTTCCCGGTGCCATGTAGTCCACTGAAATGAGCCGAATGTCATGGGCGAGACATTTTTCACCAATGTACATCAGTGACTCCATACAAAGGCTGTAATCGATTACCAAATCTATGTTCTCCTGAAGGAGCAAGTTCAGTGCCTGTACAGCGGAGGTGTAATCACCATCACACTCCCGGATAACCAAAGAAACGGATTTGCAGGTTGCTGTTGCCTCCAATAAGCTGTTGTGTACGGCTTGGACAAAGTAATTACGGTCCTTATTGACCAAAAACCCGATACGATGCTGGTGTTTGCGCACATTCCTATACGTATAGCCTGGACCGCAGATAATCAGAGGATCCTGCCGGGAGAAGAGGGTGTTTGCGCGAAAGCTTCCTATGCCGTCATCGATGAGAACCTCTTGGATTTTGCTTATATAGCGCTTGTAAGGAAAAGCAAGTTTGCCTTGGATGTCGAGAAAGTGAGAATCCAAAATCAAATAGATTTTTGCAGCGCATTCGCACACTGCTTCTATCGTAGAGGCGTCTTCATCATCTGAGAGAAAAAAAGTGTTTCCCGCATACGAATTGCAGCAAATGAAAGCCTTGTCGATTATCAGTGAATTGGGAAGACCTTGATGGCTGGAGAGGGAAAACCTCTGTTTTTCCATACTAAAGGCTGAACCAGTGACCTGTATCGGATAGGCATACCTGTTTTTCCTCAGTACCTCAAGAATCATTAGGTTATTCGTCCAAATTGAGAGATTCGTTAATGGAGGCAGGGAAGATGCGATGCATCGCGAGACTTCCCCTCCATCCAGAAAAATAGTGTCTTCAGGCTTGATGTGCATGATCGAATGCTTTGCAAGAATGTTGGCTCGTGGTGAGAACTCAGTAAAATCACTGGATGAACCCTGGTTGATGGAAGGCTCGAAAAGGATGGCGCTTCCATGCTTTCTCAATACTTTGCCTTTGAGTTCCAGAGCGGATAGATCATTTCGTATGGTAAGAACAGAAACCTTGAGTTTGTTTGCAAGAGTGGATATGCGGATTTCCTTATCATCAGTGAGCAACTGGAGAATTCGTTCTTGACGCTGGTTCTTGGAGAGAACCCCCGATGATTCGAGCAAGGCAGCGTTTTGCCGAGTATCGTAAAAACGAATCTTTCCTCGCTCGCGAATCAAGATGCCTGCATTTTGCAAAGGAACAAGTTCCTTGCGGATTGTCTCTCTGCTGAGTTTGAGACGGTCAGCCAAATCGCTGATTGTACAAAACTTTCGCTGTGTAATGATTTTGAGTAGTGCCAATTGCCGTTGATTCATTTCTTCCATGCGGCAATCATAGCATGTCTTTCTTGTGTGCACAATTGAAAATATAACTATATATAAAAGATATATAAAAAAATAAAATTAAATAATATAAAGATATAAAGTTTACAAAATACAAATTATATGCAATTCAATTGCACAAATATTGTTTGACTGCATATTTTTTCAAGCCAATAATGAACATGGACAGACACATAGAAGATTGGAGGAATATTCATGCAAGTCGAGAGAAGAAAGCCCCTTGCTGCAAACATCGGACTCTTGGGTGTAGGACATGCAACCTACTGGCACCAGTTTGATGGGTTATTGCAAATAATGCATGAGAAGCAAGCAAAGCTTCACACAAAGTTGCAGCATTATGAGAAGAATATTATAGATTTCGGCTTAATTGACAACTCCGAGAAGGCTTATGAGGTTGTGAAGGCGATTTATGCAGCCGATCTCGACTTATTGTTTATTGATATGCTTACATATGCAACCAGCGAGACATTCGCTCCCTTGGTAAAGGCATTGCAGATACCGATGGTTCTGGTCGCCCTCCAGCCGCTTACAGCAATGGATTATGCAAAAAGTACTACGTTTATTCAGCTTTGCAATGATGATATCTGCAGTGTTCCAGAATTCTGCTCCGTTGCTGTTCGAATGGGTAAGAAAACTCCTCCGGTAATCATTGGAACTCTCGAGGGAGATGCTGAGGCGGATTTGGAATTGGCTTCTTGGTGCCGGATTGCTCATGTGGTGCACGATCTGAAGCATGCTCGCATTGGTTTGATGGGTCATGTCTTGGAAACAATGTACGACATGCATGTTGATCCTGCGCTTATAACAAAAAGTTTTGGTTGCCATGTGGTTCCTGTCGAACCCGATGATGTCATGAAACAGTACCGTCACGTACATGAAGAGGAACTGCAATTGATGAAAAAAAGGATTCTGTCGTTTTTTGACACTCCCGATCCTCAATCTGATTCCATCACCTTCATGCTTCGAGAAGAGGACTTGCAGCTTGCCGCAAAGACTGCTGTAGCTCTGGAAAAAATGATAGAAGAACGCAACCTGACTGGTCTTGCCTATTACTACGAGGCAGAGGATGGCTCGGAAATGCGCCGTCTAGTGACAAACTTCATTGTTGGAAATTCTTTACTTACGTCTTCCGGTTTTCCTATGTGCGGTGAATATGATTTAAAAACATTGATGGCCATGTTGATTCTAGACCGATTGGAAATCGGGGGAAGTTTTGCTGAGTTGCATCCGATGGATTTTGCACGGAATTCAATTTTGGTTGGTCATGATGGACCTCATCACATAAATATAGCGGATTGCAAGCCGGTACTGCGTTCTCTGAGTAAATACCATGGAAAACCGGGCAGTGGTGCAGGAGTTGAGTTTAAGATCCAGGAGGGGCCGATTACCATGCTTGCCATCACAGTATCCAAGAAAGGTGATTTGAAGTTCGTGGTCGCCGAAGGACAATCTGTAGATGGACAGATTCCGGCAACTGGAAATACCAATACCCATGCTCACTTCAAGCCTGATCTAAAAACATTCTTGCGAAGATGGATGGCGGAGGGGCCGACTCATCACTTTGCGTTGGGTACCGGCCATCACAGTATAGAAATAGCAAAAATTGCAGCTGTTTTTGACATAGAGTGCGTAGTAATTTCTCAAGAAAAGGAGATCAGATGTGAGACAAGTAAAACGAATACTTGAACGGATAATGGGATTGGAACTTCTCATAGGAGGCCTTCTGATCATCACGATGGTAGGCATAATGGTGCTCGAAGTCATTATGCGATATATATTCAACAACTCCATTATTTGGGTTCAGGAATTTGTCATCATGATTTTCATATGGATTGTCATGCTTGGTGGAAGTGCAGCCTCTATGACAAAAACGCATGTGACAATTACCACGTTCAGTCACCGATTACCCGAAACAGGGAAACATATTCTCCAAGTGTTCGTTTCATTGATAATACTTGCCGTAATGGTCTATCTCTTGCAAACCTTGCCGGCCTCCATCGCCATACAGAATAAAACCAGTACATCCTCCATGCCGCTGAATATCGGTAAAGGCCATTTCTACTCGACTCCTCTCTTGATTGCGGTAATCCTGATGAGTGTGACCGAGCTTTACTACCTTTTCTATGAGGTGAAAATGCTGCTGGGTAGCGAATATCCCGAGGATTATATGTTGAAGGCGTATCGATTTACAAAGAAATCGGTAGAAGGGGGCAAAGCATGAGTTTCCTTTGGATGGTAGCATTGATTTTTGTGGCAATTTTTCTCGAGGTCCCTGTTGCCTTTTCCTTCATAGCCGGAACAGTAGCCTATTTGATCATGGGTCAAACATTTCCCATCACGGTGGTTGCAGGCAGGCTTGGTCCCGGTCTCGACAGCTTTCCGCTTTTGGCTTTGCCTTTGTTTATATTTGCAGGGAATCTTTTGGGCGGATCCGGGATTGCCAAGCGAATTTTCAGCTTTGCCAATAGTTCGGTCGGACATATTCCTGGTGGACTCGGTCATGTGAACGTTCTTTCCAGTATTGTTTTTGCAGGGATGAGCGGTGTTGCAATGGCCGATGCAGCCGGTCTTGGCAAAATCGAGATGGAAGAGATGGAACGGCATGGTTATCCCTTGGCTTTCAGTGCGGCTACTACGGCTGCTTCGGCTACCATAGGTCCGATCATTCCTCCTAGCGGCCAGATGGTAATTATTGCTGTATTGGCAAATATTGCATTGGATAAGCTGTTCCTGGCAGGCTTCATTCCCGGGTTGATGCTCGGCGGTTTCTTGATGATTACCATCTACATCATGGTGAAATCGGGGCATGTGAAGGTGGCTGTGCTCCCCAAGGAGCCCCTTCCGGTCCGATTCTCCAATTTCCTGAAAGCAGTTCCAGCTTTGGCTATTCCAGTGTTTCTGATTGTTGGCTTGATTACCGGGATAGCCACACCAACCGAACTGGGAGCCCTTACGTGCCTGTTTGCTGTCATACTGGGATTTGTCTATAAGGATTTGACATGGACTTCCTTTTTTGACTGTGCTTTGGAATCCGCAAAAACTACTGGAATTCTCGGTATGCTGCTGTTGGTTGCCAGCCCCTTCACCTGGTTGATGGGTGTCGGCAATGTAGGTCTGCAGTTGCAAGCCTTCATGCTCGATGTAACGACAAATCCGATTGTATTCCTGCTGATAGCCAATGTCGTGTTGCTTGTCGCCGGAATGCTCATGGAGACTACGGTTGTGGTTCTCATAGCGGCCCCGATTCTGTTCCCCATTGCAGCAAGTTATGGAATTGACTCCATCCATTTTGCGATGGTGATGCTGATCAATCTCCTGATGGGGACGCTGACCCCGCCGTTCGGTTCCCTGTTGTTTGTAATGATGAACCAGACAAAACTCACCCTGGCCCAGATGTTCAAGGCCGTTGCTCCTTTCTATTTCCCATATTTGGCTTTCTTGGTGCTTATCACGTTGGTTCCGTCGATAACTACCTTTGTACCGCGATTGTTCGGGGCTTGACCCCGTGGTGATACTCGATTACGAAAAAGGAGATACGTATGAAAAGAATGCTGGTAATGTTACTTGTCGTAACACTTGTGGTGGCAGGATTGTTTGCTGCAGGAGCAAATGAGCAAAACGCTCAGCAGGAGAAGACCATCACCCTGGCAACAGGGGATGCAATTGGCACGCTGAGAAATCGGGCAGGGGAGTATTTCAAGGCAGAATTGGAGAAACGCCCCGAATTGAATCTGAAGGTCAACCACGTCCAAGGTGCCGTCTTGGGAACCGCCAATCAGATTCTTGATCAGGTGGTTGAAGGCTCGGTACACTTGTTCGGCAATGATATTGCCTGGATTGTTCCCTACGATGCAGACTTTCAGCCGATCAGTTTCGGATTTATGTTCCGCGATGTAGATCATATGAACGCCTACTTTAAAAGCCGGACGTTTCTTGATCTCGCTGACAAGGTGGCTGCGAGCAGCGGACTCCGAATTATTGCACCGGTTCCGATGGCCTCACGCATGTTTTTCTCAGTCAAGCCGTTGAACACTGCAGCAGATTTCAAAGGCCTGAAGATACGGGCACCAGGTCTCGAAATGTTCGTTAAGTCATATGAGGCATATGGTGCAAGCCCGACGACCGTTGCCTGGAACGAGATATTCCTGGCACTCAAAACCAAGCTTGTTGAGGCTGCCCATGGTCCGGTGGCTGACGTTATCGCCAACAAGTGGCACCTTGCCTCTCCGTACATCACCCGTACTGAAGACATGTATGCGGCAAATGCCTGGTATGTGAATGAAGCCTTTTGGGATGGTTTGAGTGCAGATCAGCGTAAGGGAATCGAAGAGGCTCTGGATTCCACCAATGAGTGGTCGTTCAATGAGTCAAAGTTATCAGAACAAAGTTTGATTGATCAGATGGTGGCCGAGGGCGCCGTATACAACGCCTCATTCGCAGATCGCGACAAGTTGAGGGTGCAGGCCATTGAAGCAGTAAAGAAACTGGAGGCTTCAGGCAAATGGTCTTTGGGCTTGGTAGATGAAATTCAAGCTATCAAATAGCGAGAAGAAACGACACAACGCTTTTGCCGCAGGACAGGTGCTGTTCTGCGGCATTTCTTATCATGTTCCGAACGTAATGATTTGAGAAGATACCTGCCTATCGGGCTCGATGATCCGATACCCAAACGGCTTGTCATCCCTCTCCAGCGTTTCTGAATATTTCTTGATCTGGTAAAAAATCGAAGGTGTTATGTACTGGTGGATGCAGCCGTCGCTGCGCTCATCGGTTGTGTGGTAGTGGCCACAAAACAGATGTACTTCCTTGTTTGCCGCCTGCAAGGCCGTCCTGACTTCCTCACGATTCTTCAGAGCGTACGTGCATTCCCTATAGCAGTCATCGCAATCGAGGACCGGATGATGGAGGAAAATCAGGAGGGCCAGCGTGCTCTCATGGATTTCCTAGACCAACCAGTTCAGCTGCTTATCGTCCAGAAACGCTTCGCTGGTGTCACAGACGAGCAGGGTTGCCTGCTCACAGTAGTAGAGACTCCATGCATGTTCTCTTAAGCCAACTCCATGGCTGAGGGATTGTCATGGTTGCCAAGCACAAGATGCATCTCAAATCCATACTCTTTGATGGTGTCGAAGAACCACACACACTCGTCGTTCTCTGCTATATCGCCGGTTACCGCTATCTGCGTGATGTTCCTCAGACGGATATCCTCCAAGATGGTGATGCGATTTTTCTTGATATCCACACCAAATTTTTGAGCTAAACGATGTCCAAGATTTGAACCAGTGTCATGGCAGCCTTGCTTTCCTGTCAGGGATTTCAATTTTGGAATGAGATTCGTCAAATGTTAAAGAGGGATTGCTTGAACGGTCAAGGTCGGTCAACGTAGGAACTGCAGGCTCAAAGCAATCAAGAGTTGACCGATATAGTAGAGTGATAGGTTCACAATCCTCAGTTTTTGCTGGTGTCTGGGGCCAAAGGTATTGAGATCGCTTACGAAAAAAGAGAGGGCACCGATGAAAAACAAGACACTGCAGCTTGAAGGGGAGGCAAGCAGGACCCCCGCTGCAATACCGCCCGGGATCAGGCCGATGATGATGCGGTTCGCAAAGAGGGTGTCGTCGGATGCAAGGGATCTGGAAAATATGCCGAGGAGGATGAAACAAAAAGAAGCAAAACCT
>NZ_DJGW01000031.1:0-11872 GCF_002432845.1 Sphaerochaeta sp. UBA5836 | reverse complement strand
AAGGCTCATCCTCCTACCCGATCAGTACGGCGAGTCAAGGAAAATTGGTCTGAGGAACTCATTCCCTCTGGCAAACTCCTTGATATCCGCCTCCAAAGCTTGGATGGCTTTTTCCTTCTTATTGTCAAGGATGTATTGGAGTATCAATTTGTGATGCTCTTCACGACTGACGAACGTCGTGCGGTGCCATTGTTCCCAGTAGAACTGGGCATAGGCACGGGAGAGGAATCGTAGGGCATCAGAGAGACTGTTGTGAAGGAATTTGTTTCCAAAGCATGAGATCAGTTCCAAATGAAACCGGCTGTTGTGTTCCCAATGTTCGAAAGCGTCACACTCTTTGCACTCCATTCGAGCATTGATGACCTCACGGATTTGTTCCGGTTTGAGCAGATGCCAATATTTGTCCATGCTGCCGCATTCAATCAGAAGGCGGAAATCCTGGACATCATCGATATCCTTGTCGGTGATTTTAATGATCTCATATCCAAGACGGGGGATGCTTCGCAGTACTCCTTCGTTACAGAGCTCAATGAGGGCTTCACGGATAGGAGACTTGCTCACCTGATACCGTTCCACCAGCATTTTCTCGGTCAGGATTGACTCGGGTTTGTATTCATCACGGATGATGCTGTCTAATATGTTGCGATACATTCTGGTCTTGATGTTTGACTTCTGTATAATCATGCGAAAGACTCCTTTTTCTCATCCTCAGTGGCCGTGACGATGCGCCATGAAGGATATGCTTTTTCATTCTACCATAAACCAAGGTTCCATCTCTCGAGTTGGAAAAGTTGGAAAAGATAAAATAATCATTGCGTTCTGCGAGATACCTGTTATATTATTAGTATATTAATGATATCTTAGCAAGCAAAAAGTAATTAATTTACAACATTTTCCAGATATTCTGGAAAATAAATAAATATAATATAAGGAGTAAGTATGTCAAAGATTACAAACATCGCCAATGAAGTCGAAGAGAAAATTGACATCAACAGAGCTCAAATCGAGCACAGGGCTACTTGGATGGCGCTGATTTTCGATGAGATGCGCAAAGCCGGTATCGAGAATGCAGAGCAGATCGTTCGCAAGGCTATCAAGAGGACCGGAATCTACCATGGGTCCCTCTTCAAGGCTCAGTGTGCTGATCCTGAAAACTGTGTTGACTTCAGGAATGCATTCCTTGGTGATGTTGGGGTGAGCAGCTTCAATATGGACAACATCAAGGCTGACCATGACAATGTCAATGTGGATTTCCATTACTGTGCTCTGGTCAACGCTTGGCAGAAACAGGGTTTTGATGAAGAGACGATTGCTCTTTTGTGTGACATGGCTATGGACGGGGATCGCGGTATTGCAGAAGCAATGGGCCTTGAGCTCGACCTCGGGGACACCATCGCCAAGGGTTGTGCAAGCTGCAAGCTACATTTCAAGAAGACTGAACAAGAGTAAATCTGATGAATGCCTGTGCATCATCAAGATAAAAAGGAGATGTATATGAAGAAAGCGATTGTACTGATGATGATTGTCTCGTTGTTGGCTTCTGCAGTATTTGCTGCAGGTAAGACTGAAGCTCCGGTTGACTCCAAGCTGATTAAACTCGGTGTACTTGCCCCGCTTACCGGTACCAATGCCGAGTATGGAAAGGGCTTTGAGATTGGTATGCAGATGGCCGTTGACAAGATCAATGCCGCCGGTGGTGCAAATGGTTACAAACTCGAGCTGGTCGTTCGCGATTCCAAGGGTGATCAGAAAGAGAGTTCGGACCTTGCCCGCCAGTTTGCAGACGATCCGTCCATCTATGCCATCCTTGGTGATTTCACCAGTGGTTGCTGCATGGCCAACGCTCCGATCGTTGACGCAGCTGGTCTTGTCCAGCTCTCCCCGACCGCTTCCAACCCTGACTATGCCGGTATGAGCGATTATACCTTCAGTATCATGGGTCGGCAGGACGGTGAAGCTCCCTTCTTTGCCCGCTATATCATTCAGAAGTATCTAGGCAAGAACAAAGTTGGTGTCATCTACATCAACAGTGACTGGGGTGCTTCCAGCTATTCCAACTTCAAGGCAGAAGCTGACCGCATTGGTCTTGATATCGTCGCTGCAGTGAATTATGTCCAGGATGAGAAGGACTTCTCTTCCCTGATCACCAAGCTACGAGCAGCAAACCCCGAAGTCGTTTTGATTCTCGACCAGGGTGCTGTTCCGATGGTTATCAACCAGATCCGTGGTGCCGGTTGGAATGTCCAGCTTGCTACGCTTGGGCCTGGAACCAGTGAACAGCTGCTCGACCTTGCTGGAAAGAACGCTGAGGGCTTGGTCCTCTCAACCCCGTTCTTCTTCGACGAGAATGATCCTGAGCTGATGGCTTGGAGAGCCGAGTTCGTTTCCAAGGCTGGTTTCGAGCCGACCATCCACCCGGTATGTGCATACGACACTGTCTATCTCATCAAGGCAGCAATCGAAGCCAGCGGTGATGCGAAGATTACCCGTCAGAGCATTCGTGACAACCTCGCCCAAATTAGTATCAATGGTGTTTCCGGTCCGTTGAAGTTCAACCCAACCGGTGACCTTACCCGTGAATACATGATTTGTGCTGTTGAAAACGGTAAGTACGTAGTGAAGGCTGGTTTCGAATACGCAAAGAACAACTAAGCGCATTTGAGTTTCAGAACTTCCTTAAAAGTGAAGGAGTCTTCCTTTGTGATGGCTCCTTCACCCTCACTCTATGAAACAGGAGTAAGAATAGTATGGAATACTTTCTGAACCAGCTGATCAATGGAATCTGCCAGGGTGCCATTTATGCACTTATGGCAATCGGGTATTCAGTTGTGGTTGGCGTTGTTGGCATGGTTACCTTCACTCATGGTGAAGTAATCATGATAGGAGCCTTTGCGGCGTATTATATGTTCTTCTTGAGTGGCAGCCACATACTGCTAGGCTTGGTTGTGAGTTTTCTTGCTTCCTGGATACTTGGTTATTTTGTCTATAAAGTCTGTTATGAACGATTTTTCAACGCACCGAGACACGTTTCCCTCCTCTGTACCATTGGATTCAGTATGTTGATCAAGAATCTTGCACAGATAATCTTTGGTCCCAACCAGAAGCCGATGCTGGACATCATCCAGCCCAAATTCTTTCGGTTCGGACAGGTGCAGATTTCCCAGTTGCAGATAGTCATCATGATTACGGTAGTTGTCATGGCAACACTACTCTCGCTGGTTTTCAACAAGACGAAATTCGGCATCATGCTCAAAGCAGTCAGTCAGGACAAGACTGCTTCCTACATGGTGGGCATCAATGTAAAGCGTATTGCCATGCTTGGGAACTGTCTTGGCTGTGGTCTTGGTGGTATCGCAGGACTCCTCTTGGCCATCTACTACCAAACCCTGCAGGCAACTATGGGAGGATCGCTAGGCATGAAGGCCTTCGCCTCCTCGGTACTCGGTGGTCTGACTGACGTGCGGTTCTCCGCTCTCGGTGGTCTGTGCATCGGTATTATTGAGAATTTGGGTATCACCATCTCCTCAGCAAGCTATCGTGATATGTTTGCCTTTGGGTTCCTAATCCTCATTCTAATCATCCGTCCGCAGGGATTCGTATCCAAGAAAGGAGCCAAAGTATAATGGAACGCTCATCGAACAAGAAAGAAACCTCTCCTTCGATGCTGGTATCATCCCTGAAGGAGTTGAAAGCGGTAACCGCCGTTGCGGATTTCGTGCAGAAGTACCGAATCTATCTTCTTATCGCCCTGTTCGTGTTTCTCTGCATATTTCCCTTCTTCACCAATAAGAGTTATGTGCTGGGTGTCATCTGCCGTATCTTCCTCTACTCGATTCTTGCAGGTGCACTGAATACCATCAATGGTTACAGCGGGCAGTTCTGCCTTGGTGTTGCCGGCTTCTTTGCTATAGGGGCATACAGTGAGGCAATCCTTGCTACTGCTGCGAAAATGAACTTCTGGCTCATCCTTCCCATTGCGGGCGTCATTGCAGCAGCAATCGGTTTCTTGGTTGCCCTTCCCACCTTGAAGATGCAGGGTATCTACCTTGCTATCGTCACCTTGGGCTTCAGCGAGATTGTACGATTACTTGCATTGAACTGGACAGGCCTGACCGGCGGTCCTATGGGAATCAAGGGGATTCCCGTCCCAGTCTTCTTTGGGATGGCAATTCGTACTTCAAAGCACTTCTATTACCTCTACCTAGCGATGGCCATCCTCTTCCTCTTTGTGACTTCTCGAGTAATCAAATCGAGAATTGGGAGAGCTTGGATGTCCATCCGTGAGGATGAGCTTGCCTCAAAATCCCTAGGGGTATTCACCTCACGCTACAAGGCACTGAACTTCATGTACGGCGCTTTCTGGGCAGGCATTGCCGGAGCCATTTATGCTCCCTATGTCCGTTTCATCGACTCTACTTATTTCACCTTGGATGAAGGCTGGAACATTCTTTCCATGATGATCATCGGCGGTCAGGGAACCTTGATTGGGCCTGTGGTCGGGTCTGTCATCGTAAACTACCTTACTGAGTTGCTCAGGCCGATTGGTCAGTGGCGCATGGTTGCCTATGCCTTGTTGATCATCATCATGATGTGGTGGAGACCGCAGGGACTTGCCGGAGCTTCAAACAGTATTGTTGCTGCAAAGCGCGATACCAAACTCCAGAAACGCGTTTCCCGCAAGGAGGTTCACTCATGAGTGCATTGCTTGAAGCGAAAGGCATCTGCAAATATTTTGGGGGACTGAAAGCCGTTGAGCAAGTCGATATGACCATTGAAAGTGGTGATGTCTATGGTATCATCGGACCCAACGGAGCAGGCAAGACAACGTTCTTCAATGCCTGTTCGGGCATTGATAAACCAACCAAAGGTCAAGTCTTTCTCAGTGGGGAGGAAATAACCCATCTCTCTTCGGAGCAGATTGCAAAGAAGGGTATGGCCCGGACCTTCCAGAATATAAAGCTGTTCAAGTACATGTCGGTTCTTGAGAATATCAAGATTGGGTTCCACAACCAGCTCAAAACAACCCTGTTCGACTCCATTCTCCATACCAAGACCTATCGGCAGGATGAGGAATTCGCAACAAAAAAGGGTTTGGAAATCATCGAACAGGTCGGTCTCGGTGCATACAAGGAAACCATGGCAGGAAACCTTCCCTATGGTATCCAAAGAAAGGTCGAGATAGCCCGTGCCTTGGCCCTTGATCCGAAAATCCTGCTTTTGGACGAACCTGCGGCAGGTATGAACCCCGTTGAGACAAACAGCCTGATGAAATTCATCAAGGACCTGAATAAGAGTGGGTACACCATTGCAGTCATCGAGCATGACATGAAGTTCGTAATGAATGCCTGCAATAAGATTCTTGTCCTGAACTTCGGCCAAAAGATTTGTGAAGGCAACCCTGCAAAGGTACAGAGTGATACCAAGGTTATCGAGGCATACTTTGGGAAGGGAATCGCAACAGGGGGTAATCATGCTTAAACTGGATTCTCTGAAGGTCAATTATGGATATATTTCCGCATTGAGAAATGTCTCGATCGAGGTGCAAGCCGGAGAGATTGTTACTCTCATCGGAGGAAACGGTGCGGGTAAGACCACTACATTGATGGCCATTTCCAATCTGGTGAACAAGGCATCTGGAACGGTTACCTTCAAAGGAACCGACATCAGTCGGCTTGCCCCGAACAAGATTGTCCGTATGGGTATCAGCCATGTCCCCGAGGGCAGAAAGATTTTCCCCGCGCTTTCTGTGTATGAGAACCTAATCAGCGGAACCATGGGAAATCCTTCCCTTGGCAAGGAGAAGATTGAAAGCCTGTTGGAGCTCTCCTTCACATTGTTTCCCCGTCTGAAAGAACGGTTGAAGCAAGATGGCGGCAGTCTCAGTGGTGGGGAGCAGCAGATGCTGGCTATCGCCCGCGGTCTGATGATGGATCCTGAGTTGATCATGTTGGATGAGCCCTCATTGGGTCTCGCCCCCATCTTGGTGGAGGAGATTTTCGAGATGATTGTTGAGATCAGAAGAACCGGGAAAACCATCCTGCTCATCGAGCAGAATGCGGCGATGGCCTTGAGTATTGCCGACCGGGGATATGTGCTTGAGACTGGGAACGTAGTACTGCAGGGGAGAGGAGCAGAGCTGCTTGAGGACTCTGCGGTAAAGAAAGCCTATCTTGGATATTAGGAGCAGCATGGTGAAGATGAAGAACCAGATCCACGGGATGCTGCTCGGCTACGGGATCGCGACCAAGGCAGCCCAGCTGCAGAGCAATAAAAAGCGGCAAGCCCTGGTTAAAGATTTCGCGGATCAAGGTTTTACAGAAGCCGCCGCATCACTCGAGGTGATACTTGGCATTATAGAAGGTGTGCAGGAGCAAATCAAGGACCTGGACAAGAGGTTCTGCGGGGACTTCAAGCGGTTCGCCTCGAACGTGGGCATCGTGCCCTCGGTGCACAACTCCAACGAGACGGTGCACATGGGCAGGATAACCAAGCATGGCCCGCAGGAGCTGAGAACAGCATTCGTGCAGGCCACAATGGGCATGATACGGCTCTCCAAGATAACCGGTGAATGGAGGCTGATGACCGATTACCGGGCAATGAAGACGGGCAAGGGTTCCGGCAAGTCAATCATTGCAACGACCAGGAAATTGGCGAGAATCATCTTTGCCATGCTCCACAACAGGGAACCGTTCAATCCAGCCTTGATGGTGAGGGAACAAGTGTCTATTCACAGTCGAGGAGGTCATAGGGGCTTGATTTGACGGCTCCTAGAGTAAAAACAAACAAAGGTTAGCAGTTTCCTAACTTTACTGTTGACTTTTTATAGGAGGGATCTATGAAAAAGATTATCAATAAACCGGAAATGTTTGTACCTGAGATGATGGAAGGCATCGTCGCAGCATATGGTGATAAGGTTACACTACTGAATGGTGATTTCAGGATACTGGTCAGGAACACCCCGACCAAAGAGGGGAAGGTTGGCATTGTCACCGCGGGTGGCAGCGGGCACCTTCCTGTATTTTTGGGATATGTCGGTGAAGGCTTGCTTGATGGCTGTGCCGTTGGAAACGTCTTTGCTTCTCCCTCAGCCCAGAAGATGGCAGATATGATCAAGGCCTGTGACCGTGGCAGCGGGGTACTCTGCCTCTACGGTAACTATGGCGGGGACCGGATGAATTTCGATATGGCCTGCGAGATGGTTGAGATGGATGACATCGAGACACAGACCGTCCTAGTATCTGACGATGTAGCCTCAAGTCCGAAAGAGACCAAGGAGAAACGTCGCGGTGTGGCCGGCATGGTCTATGCCTTCAAGATTGCCGGTGCTGCGGCAGAGCGTTTGCTTTCCCTTGATGAGGTTGCCCGTATCGCAAAGAAGGCCCTTGACGCAACCAGAACCATGGGTGTTGCCCTCTCTCCGTGCATCGTTCCCGAAGTCGGAAAGCCGACGTTCTCCATCAAAGATGACGAGATTGAGGTTGGGATGGGCATTCATGGGGAACCCGGCATTGAGATTCGGCCGATGATGAGCGCTAATGAGGTTGCCTCCTTGATCTTGGAAAAGATTCAAGCCGATGCACCTCTTTCGAAGGGGGATGAGGTCTCCGTCATGGTCAATGGACTGGGAGCTACCCCGCTTGAGGAGCTTCTGATTGTCTATCGGAAGGTGCATCAGATTCTCAGTGACATGGGGGTTACGGTATTCATGCCCCACATTGGTGAGTTTGCCACTTCCATGGAGATGGCAGGTCTTTCAATTACCGTCATCAAGTTGGATGAGGAACTGAAGAGTTTGCTCTCAGAGCCTGCTTCCTCTCCCTTCTATACCAATGCAAACAAATAGGAGGATGGTACAGATGAGTTTGACACGGGAAAATCTTACTTCGGTGTTTTCAGCCATCAGTGCTGTGATGCATGAGCATCGCGACTATTTGATCGGGCTGGACCAGCAGAATGGCGACGGTGACCTTGGAATCTCAATGGACGAGGGATACCGTGCGGTAGCAGAGTATTTGAAGCAATCACAGGAGAATGATTTGGGTAAGCTCTTCATGCAGATTGCCTCGGTTTTCAATGAATCGGCTCCTTCCTCCTTGGGAACCATCACCGCCTTTGGTCTGATGGGGATCGCCAAGTCTCTGAAAGGTAAGAGTGAGGCAAACCTTTCAGAGGTTGCTCTTGCCCTGCAGAGTGGGGTTGAGAGAATCATGGAGAAGGCAAAATCCAAGCCCGGCGAGAAGACTATCCTCGACTCCCTCCATCCTGCCGTGCAGGCTCTGGCGGAGCAGAGGGACAGTGATGCTGAAACTGCATTCAAGGCAGCCAGTGAAGCGGCTCGAAGCGGAGCGGAAAGCACCAAGGCGATGCGGTCCGTCCACGGAAGGGCTGCCTACTATGGGGATAAGAGCATCGGTTTGTTGGATGGTGGGGCTGAGGTCGGTCGCCTCCTCTTTGAAGCCATCTACCAGTACTGTAGCAAATAAAAGGAAGCAAGAAGAGAAATGGGACTTTCAAAAACGGTATATGATGCATATGTTGCCCTCTTGAAGCACGAATTGATTCCAGCGCTCGGATGTACTGAACCAATCGCCATCGCGCTGGCTGCTGCCAAGGCAACAGAGGTGCTCGGTACCTTTCCGGATTCATTGCATGTTGCATGCAGTGGAAACATCATCAAGAATGTGAAGAGCGTCACCGTCCCCAATTCTGGGGGACTGTGTGGCATCGATGTTGCTGCTACCCTTGGCGCTGTTGCAGGAAAGGCTGAGAAGGAACTTGAAGTACTCAGCGAAGTAACAGGCCCTGATCAAGAGAGAACCAAAGCCTTGGTGGATGCACATTTCTGTACAGTGAGTCTCGCAGAGGGAGTTGAGAATCTCTTTATCTCGATGCAAGCCAAGCAAGCTGACCAGTCCGTGCTGGTGGAAATCCATGGATCCCATACCAACATCACCAAGATTGTCAAGAATGGGGTAATCCTCCATAACGCCGCCAAAGGAACCTCCTCAGAAAGCCATATCGATTCGTACAAGGAGTTGTTGGATATCCGACCCTGCATTGAGTTTGCAAACGAAGTACAGATATCGGATGTCCAAGACATCATTGAGCGGCAAATTGAGCTGAATACAGCCATTGCCGAAGAAGGGCTACGGGGTGATTATGGTATCGGGGTGGGTAAAACCATGCTTAAGTACTATGATGATGCCGATGTCCGGGTCCGTGCCTGTGCCCGGGCCGCAGCCGGTTCCGACGCACGTATGGGGGGCTGTGCCCTCCCTGTGGTCATCAACAGTGGCAGCGGGAACCAGGGTATGACCGTTTCTCTTCCTGTCATTGAGTATGCACGCGAGGTAAATGCTTCTCACGAGAAACTGATTCGTGCTTTGGTACTTGCTAATCTTATAGCTCTCCTTCAGAAACGATATATCGGCAATCTTTCTGCATTCTGCGGAGCAGTCAGTGCTGCAACCGGAGCTGCCAGTGGAATTGCCTATCTCTATGGTGGAAGCTATGAGGAGATTTCAAACACCATCACCAACACCTTGGCTAATATCGGAGGTATCGTCTGCGACGGTGCAAAATCATCCTGTGCTGCCAAAATTGCCAGTGCCTTGGACGCCGCCATTTTCGCCTTCCTGTTGGGAGTGAAGGAAGGGCGGACCTTCAAAAGTGGTGATGGCTTGGTAAAAGAGGACGCTGAAAGGACCATACAGAGTGTTGGACGCATGGGTCGTGAAGGCATGAAATCGACTGATGTGGAGATCCTGAACATCATGCTTGAGAAATAGGAGATGTTATGGACCTTATGCTGAGAGGTAAAACCGCCGTTGTAGTAGGTGCAAGCAAGGGAATCGGGTATGCCACTGCTGAGGCCTTTCTCAAAGAGGGATGTCGTGTAGCCATCTGCTGTCGTACCGAGAGCGAGCTTGCCTCTGCCTCTTCTTCCCTTCAAGCCTTTGGTGATGTGTATGCACAAACTGTCGATGCCACCAGTCTTTCACAGCTAGAAACGTTTGCCCGCTCGGTAATGGATCATTTTGGAGAGATTCATGCCTGGGTGAACAACGTCGGTGGGGTTGGGCATCGTGGGGAGAGTGGATATTCAGAAGCGGACGTTAACCAGGTTGTAAAGATGAACTTCAACTCTGCAGTTTTTGGATGCCAAGTTGCCGGCGCTTGCATGAAGCAGAATGCAGATGGAGGGAGCATCATCACCATCAGCAGTCTTGCCGCCCGATGTCCGACCGCAGGTCGGAGTACGCTTTACGGTCCTCTGAAGGCGGCTGTCCGCCATTTGGCGGTAACCTATGGTGCAGAGTTTGCCCGATGGAAGATTCGGGTGAATTCGGTACTTCCCGGTTTTACCGCCACACCTGCTGTTGCCAAGACCATCCCAACGCTTGAGAAGGAAAGGGTAAGGGAACGAACTTTGCTTGGTAGAATGGCTGACCCGATGGAGATTGCCAAGCCGGTTGTGTTTCTCTGCAGTGAGGCAGCTTCCTACATAACTGCAACTTCCTTGGAAGTATCCGGTGGACGGGAAGTTGTTCTGAATCCAGAAATTGCATATCTTACCAACTAAGTACGTTTTTCAGTTTTCTTATCAAAGATTTTCTTATTCATGCAATAATTTTTAGGAACAAAGATTGGAGAGTCACTAACTCCAGACAATGTAATTAAAAGGGTTTATGAAAAAATTAAGAAAATTATAAAAACCTCTTGATTAAAATATTAGTTTTTACTAATGTACGAATCAGAAAGAGAACGACTTGCTTCTGCGCCCGTTGGGTCGGATGGCAACGAAATCGGATTTTTTCTAACCTCCTTTTGTTCCCCCAGGGTTTAACCTCCTTTTCCCTGGGGGTTTTTTTATTCATTGACGCGTTCTGCTATTCGGCGTATCATCGGCCAATGGCTGTACCCGTACTTTCCACCATCCTCTTCGATCTCGATGGGACATTGCTTCCTCTTGACCAGAAGCAATTCATGCAAGGGTATTTCTCTTTATTTGGGAAACGCTGTGCAGAGCTCGGTTATGAGGCAGATTCTTCACTTGCAGCCCTTCAGGCTGGACTGAAAGCAATGCTTGCAAACGACGGGACGATGACCAACAAAGAGCGATTCGATCAGACATTCGAGCAGATGACAGGCATTGCGAGCAGCGAATTCAATACCCGCTTTGCTTCTTTCTATGAAACGGATTTTCATCAGCTCAAGGCGGCAAGCAGGAAATCTTCCCTTGCATCCGATTTGGTAACCATGGTTCGCAACAAAGGCTATGATGCAGTGCTGGCCACCACTCCGCTTTTCCCTTGGCAGGGAACCCATGCGCGCTTGGCTTGGGCCGGCATCGATCCATCCCTTTTCTCCCTGATCACCACCTACGAGGATTTTTCCTATGCGAAGCCATATTTAGGGTATTATCACGAGGTTCTCAAGCATCGGGGGGTACAGCCAAGCCACTGCATGATGATCGGCAATGATGTAGGTGAGGACATGGTGGCCCGAGAGCTCGGCATGGACGTATTTCTCGTCACCGATTGTCTGATCAACGAACAACAGGCCAGCCTTGAGCCGTATCCCAAGGGAAGCTTGCAAGACTTGTATACATTTTGTGAGGAGCTGTCGATATGCAAATAGAGAAACAATCGATACTGGCGAAACCGCTGGTTGCTGCGCTGCTTGCGAGTTTTTGTGCCCTGCTTTGGGGAAGCGCCTACCCGGCTATCAAGCTGGGATACGAGCTGTTTGCAGTCGGAGCGGATGATACACCAGCCAAAATGGCCTTTGCCGGTTTTCGGTTTGCCTTGGCAGGCTTGCTTGTGTTTCTGGTCCGGTTTGCCCAGAGGGGGGAGAAGCAAAGTCCCAAGAG
>NZ_DJGW01000097.1:36193-42425 GCF_002432845.1 Sphaerochaeta sp. UBA5836 | reverse complement strand
TCGCTGGAGGACCTGCGGTCATCGCGGTCGCGGTAGGATGGCCGTTCGCCCCTGTCGCCGGAGGACCTTCTGTCATCACGATCACGGTAGGAAGGGCGTCGATCATCACGCGCCCCTCTGTGGTCATCGTTTCGACTCTCGCGCTCTTTTCTGGGAGCACGCTCGGTTCGATCTTGTTCAGCCTCTTCGTTTCCTTCAAATAGCGGAGCAATATCTTCATCATCCCAGCGAAGGGTCAAAAGGTCGTCTTCCACTTCATTGGCTTCAATTTCATCGGCAGCTTCTTCAGTTTCCAGTTCAAGATCAGAGGACTCTTCTTCCTGTACGACTTCTTCTGCACTCTCTGCTACAATTGCGTCTACCTGTACAGCTTCTTCTTGAGCAATGTCTGCTGCAACATTCTCTTGCTGTACATCAATGTCTTTTGCTACTTTTTCTTTTTTCATAACTTCTTCTTCCACATGTTCTTCACGCCGGTCTCTGCCAGCTTTTCTCTCAACGGTCCGCAGATCTGCTGCAGTTATCCGTACATCCTGTTGCTTTTCAAGCAACCACGTCCTTGCCGTTCCTAAACGGCGTGTAAACCCAGGGGCTGCAACCTGAGCCGTTATCTCTTGAACCTCAAAACCTCGAACTGCTTTCGTGTCCATCCTGAATGTTCCCAGATTTGTTGAGAACACCAGTTTCCCTTCCTTCGCCAAGAGTGCATTGAGCACTTTCATCCAACGCTGATAATCTCTTTGGACATCAAAATCATACTCCATCTTCCTGCTGTTGGAAAAACTCGGGGGATCGAATATGATCAAATCATATACCTTTCCACTCGAGAGAGCCTCAACAACATACTGCCACGCATCGGCGGCAACACAAGGATACAATGCGGTACTATACCCATTGTCAGCAAGATTCTTTTCAGCCCATGCAGTATAGGTACTGGACAAATCCACCGACTCAACGCTGGTGGCACCGCCCCTGGCTGCATAGACCGAGAAAGATCCTGTATAGGAAAACAGGTTCAGCACCCGGCATCCGCGGCTCATCGACTCAACCAGCATCCTCGTTGCCATGTGGTCAAGAAATAAACCGGTATCAATTCTCTTGGTCAGGTCTACGGTAAAGAACAGTTCATTCTCCGTGACTTGTACAACCAACGAGGTCTCGCCCTGCAAGCTGTGTTGTTCCTTGCCCACCCGTTTCGGTCGGCGATGGAAAATCACACGATCCGCCTGGACATAAAGCATACGGGAGACGATATCGCAGCATATCCGCTCCTCCTCTTCATCCAAGCCCTCTTCACTGTAATCGGTGACCCTTGCATAGGGACCATAGAGATCCACAGTGACGGGAAACCTCTCAAGGTTTCGATCATACACTCTCATACAAGTCGTACCGCTTTTGAGCATCATACGACGCATTTTGAGAGCATTGCTTTTCAAAATCTTGCTAAAATCCTTCTCTGTGTAATCCATTACAATCCTGGTAGCTCTTTCTGCAACGCAGTGTATATGCTAATATGGAAAAAAGCTAGTGAAGCAAAGGATAAAAATAATGGAAGAAGATGCACAAGCCTTCATCACTGCACTTGAAACGAGACACGAAGCACCGCTGACATGGAAAACCTATGCCACTTGGTATGGGAACAACCATGAGGTATTCAGAGAGTTCGGGGTTTTCTTCTATAGATGCAAAAACTCTTTCTACTTTGAAGATTTTGAACGAAATCCAACCATGTTCGGCATTAGTATGAAATCGAAGAAAGCAAAAACCCCCTTCAGTAAATATGAAGGTTCATTTTCTCTCGACGAAGTTGAGGATACCAGGCCCATTCCTAAAACCTTGGCTGCAAAAATCATCCAAGGAAGGCGTGACATCGCTTCAGTCAGACACCCCAACCTCTTGGACAAGCTGTTCAGACAGATGGTTGAGATGGTGACGTTGAAAGATGGGACAGTACATTTCTTTGAGCTGATGAATCGGAAACAGTTCGTTGATGAGTTGCAGCACAGCAACAAGGAGGAATAGATGGGAGCGTTCAAGGCGTACGATATCAGAGGAATCTACAACAAGGATTTCAATAAGGATACCGTCTATAAAATCGGGTATTTTCTTCCAAAACTACTCAAGAGCAACGTTGTACTCGTTGGAAGGGATGTCCGTACCAGTAGTGAGGAAATATTTGAGTACTTGTGCAAAGGTATTACCGATAGCGGCAGCGATGTGTATGACATCGGCCTAGCCACCACTCCCATGGTGTATTTTTCCACCGTTCATTTTGAGGTCGGTGCTTCGGTGCAGATTACAGCCAGCCACAATCCCGCGATATACAATGGGCTGAAGATCAGCAGGACAAAGGCTGTGCCGGTGGGCTCGGACAGTGGTCTCATGGAGCTGGAACAGATGGTTCTCAACGAAATCGTCGTGGTGGCGGCAAAGAAAGGCAGCATCATTACCAAGGATGCAAAAACTCCCTACCTGGCATTCCTCAAGCAGTTTGTCCCCGATACATCCAATCTGAACCTCACCATCGACTGTTCTCATGGTATGGCCAACCTTCTGGTGAAAGACCTGCTGGGGAATCACCACCACTATTTGTACGACCATTTCGACGGAACATTCCCAGCCCATGAGCCAAACCCACTGGAAGTGGAAAACTGCAAGGACCTTGAGGCTGCAGTGCTGAAAAACAAGAGCGACATCGGGGTAATCTACGACGGCGACGCCGATCGTGTGATGTTCCTCGATGAGAACGGCAGATTCCTCCAGCCCGACTATATTACAGCAGTACTGGGCCGCTACTACTTGAGCAAAGAAAAAGGGAATGTTTTGGTAGACATCAGGACCAGCCGCTCGACAACCGAATACTTGACCGGCCTTGGGGCAACCGTCCATGTCTGGAAGGTGGGTCATGCATTTGCAAAAACCAAGCTCAGGGACTTGGGTGCGATTTTCGGCGGCGAGCTCGCCGGACACTACTACTTCAGGGACTTTTACAACTGCGACAGCGGCTTTCTCGCCTCCCTCATCGTCCTGCAGGTTGTCAGTGAACTGAAGAAGCAGAGTATCAGCATCGGGTCTTTCATCGATTCGGTCATTGCGTATGCAAACAGCGGCGAGATGAACTTCAAGCTGGAAAACAAGGATGACGCCATGGCCGCCTTGCATGCCAGGTTCGTTGAGCATGACAAACCTACCAAGGTCATGGATTTCGACGGCTATCGCATCGAATTCCCTTCTTGGTGGTTCAATGTCCGAAAGTCAAATACCGAACCGTATCTGCGTCTGGTTGTAGAAGCCAAGAGCGATGCAGAACTGCAACAGAGAACCAAAGAGCTCTCTGACATCATCAAGAAGTTCGACTGACCAGGAGCGTCATATGAAAGTACTATTGTTCGGAGGTGCCGGCTATATAGGCACACATGTAGCATTGGAGTTTCTCGACCGCAACGACACAGTGGGGATCTTCGATAATTTATCGTCCGGCTTGAAAAGCAATGTTCATCCGGAATCTCTTTTTTATGAAGGTGACATTCGAGACAAGGCGCGGGTGCTTGAGGTGTTGTCGCTTGGCTGGGATGTGGTGATCCATCTTGCTGCATACAAAGCAGCAGGTGAGTCGATGATAAAGCCGATCAAGTATTCTGAGAACAACATCACCGGTTCCCTCAATCTGATCACCGGTTGTATCAAGGCGGGAGTGAAACACTTCATTCTCTCCTCATCAGCTGCAGTCTACGGAGAGCCGGCCTACCTTCCAGTTGATGAAAATCATCCAAAGAATCCCACCAACTATTATGGATATACGAAGCTGTGCATCGAAGAGAATCTGAAGTGGTATGCCGAGCTGAAGGATTTCGAGTATGTATCACTGAGGTACTTCAATGCAGCCGGGTATGATGAAAAAGGAAGGATGCTTGGTCTTGAGAACAATCCAGCCAATCTGATTCCTGTGGTCATGGAAGTTGCCATGGGCATCCGACCCAATCTTTTGGTTTTCGGCAATGATTACGACACTGTCGATGGTACAGGGGTCAGGGATTATGTACACGTAACAGATCTAGCCAAGGGTCATGTCTTGGCGGCTGAACACTTGATGGCAGGGAAAGGCAACTTAATTGTGAATCTAGGCTCTGAAGAAGGGCTCAGTGTTCAGCAACTGCTCGATACTGCCAGAAGCATAACCAAGAAGCCCATAGAAGCCCAGTATGTAGACCGCCGGCCCGGCGATCCTGCCAAGCTGGTGGCTTCCTCCAAGATGGCCCAGAATGTGCTTGGGTGGAAGGCAGAACATTCGTCTGCACAAACTATCCTGGAAACAACCTGGAGAGTCTATGAGGCCAATCAGAAGAGATTGAAGCCCTAACGGGTCATCAATTCTCGTGCGGCAGCCAAACCTGCCGCTTTTTCTATGCCCGATACAGACATGAAAAAAGACAACCCACAAAGGATTGTCTTTTTCTCTTGCTCGCCCGGAGGGATTTGAACCCCCGACAGGGTGGTTAACAGCCACCTGCTCTACCGACTGAGCTACAGGCGAATATCGTTTCGAACGATTGGTACATTACCTCATACCATTTTTTATGTCAAGCAGTTTTCTTTACAATCGCTACAAAATCAGGTGAAAGGAAGATTCGGCTACAAGAGAAGAACGGCTACCCGAAGGTAGCCGTCCAATACAACAGAATTGCGTGAATTACTTCACAGGATAATTCTTCTTCAGGAACTCAATGAACACATCGCTCAACAGGGAACCTTCGGAAAGAACCTTGCCGAACATGGTGTATCCGTCACCGCCGGCAGCCATGAAGTCGTTCGTGGCAACCTTGTAGGTCGCATTACGATCGATGGGCTTGCCATTGAGCAGGACACGAATGATGCGCTTGCCAGGGGCTGCAAAACGGTTGTAAACAACCTGCAAGTCAGTCTGGGAGAATGCACCATTCTGTTCGGGTAGCTTGCTGTAGCCATGCTCGAGAGCGGCATACACATCCGAACCCTTCATCTCAACAACAGTTATGATGTTGGTGAACGGCAGAACATTGATGACATCGCCCATCGTCACGTTTCCAGCCTTCAAGGAAGCACGGATGCCACCACCATTGGTAATGGTGAAGTCAGCACCACTTTCTGCAGTCATTGCCATGGTGATCAACTTCGAAAGGTTGGTCTGCTTGGTGCGAACGCTAGCACGTTCACCATCCAAGTCCTCAGGCAGCGTTGCAACAATAGTGCCGAGCTTCTCACTAAGCTGTGCAGACATGTATCCGACATACTCATCGACCTGAGAATCGTTGGGAATATCAGTAATGCCGTACTGCTTGGCAAGAGCGGAATCCTTGGCGTTCAGGACGTCGGCTGCAGGAATCAACATCGGATAGGTTGCAGTCACCTTACCGTTCTTGATATGCAGTTGAACCAGTCCAAGGTTCTTCAAATAATCGCCAGTCTGAACAATCAGAGTATCACCAATCTTCATGCCCTCTTTGAGCACGGTATGGCTGTGACCATCAACGAAGAGGTCGATACCCTTGATTTTGCTGACAATCTTATCGGTGGTAAGCCCACTGGCTCCATCAGGATCCATACCGATGTGGCCGAGTACGATGATGTAATCAACATACTGTTTTGCCATATCGATGGCCATCTGACCAATCTCAAAGATTTCTTCATTGGCAAAGGTTATGCCTTTGACGTTCTTCGGATGGGTCTTGGTGGCGGTATCAGGAGTGGTCAAACCAACGACTGCAATCTTGAAACCGTTGAAATCGTACACCTGGTACGGCTGGAACAGCAGATAGCCATTCTCATCCAATACGTTGGCCGACAGGACCTTGAGATCACTGTACTCTTCAGCAAGCCTAGCAGCCTCAATCAGGCGATCAGCGCCGTAGTTGAAGTCATGGTTGCCTGGAGCAACAGCATCGTAGCCGAGCATGTCGAGCAGGACTCCTACGGTCTCGCCTTCAAACATGTTCGCAAGGTTGGTTCCGTGGGAAACGTCACCAGCATCAAGAACGAGAATGTTGTCGGTGAGAGCACGTCCCATCTTCAGCATTGTGGACAGCTTGGAATAACCCATGCCACCGTCAGCAGGAACGATGCGTGCATGCACGTCGTTGGTGTGGACGATGAACAGGTCGAACTCTTCTGTACCAGCATCGTTCTTCACGATTTCGGTAACACCGAGCGGATACTCAACAGGCTCGGGAGCAGCAGCAACAGTGGCCGGGGCAGG
>NZ_DJGW01000097.1:0-36149 GCF_002432845.1 Sphaerochaeta sp. UBA5836 | reverse complement strand
GGAGCGGGTGCCGGCGCAGGTACTTCAGCCTTCACAACCGGGGTCGCACCAATCTTCGCCACAATGGCCGGATCCTCGGGCACGGTCACCATCAGCGTGTATCCCATCGCTCTGGCAATCGGCTCGTAGGCCTTGGCTATCGCACTCTTGGAAGGCTCGAGAACGTCGGCTGCAGGAAGGAGCATCGGATAGACGGCCTTCACCTCGCCATTCGCAACGCTCAGCTGCACAGCACCAACGCTCTTCAGCTGCTCGTCGGCCCTGACTATCAGGGTGCCGTTCACCGTCTTCGCCATCGCAGACCCGTTGCCGTCAACAATCAAGTCGATGCCGTCGATGTTCTGCGCCACCATCTCGCTGGTGATCGGGCCCTTGTCGCCCAGATCGCTCAGGACTACCAGGTAGTCTGCATATCCCTTGGCAAGGTCGACCGCATACTGGGCATTGTCCAGGACGACGTCGCTGGTGAAGCTCACGCCCTGGATCGGCTTCGGGGCCACCAGGCCGACCACCCCAACCTTGAATCCGTTGAAGTCGTAGATCTGGTAGGGCTGGGAAACCAGGTATCCGTTCGCGTCGAGGGCGTTCACGCTCAGCGGGAGGGCCTTCTTCGTCCCGGCTATGCCGGTGGCCAGCTGGATCGCCTGCGGGGTGTAGGCATCGTAGCCGAGCTCGTCGACGACTTCGGCCGCCAGCATCGCTGCCTCGGCGGGTATCTCACCAACGTTGCCGCTGTTCAGAAGCAGCCAGTTGTCGGTGATCGCACGCCCGGCCTTCAGGGCGGTCGAGAACTTCGCAAGTCCCAGTCCGCCGTTCTCGGCATAGATGTTGCCGTTCAGGTCGTTCGTATGCACGATGAACAGATCGAATACCTTCGCTCCGTCATCATTCTTTACAATTTCCTTCACTCCGTAGGGCAGCTCCATCTCAACAGGAGCGGCAGCAACAGGAGCCGGGGCAGGAGCCGGAGCGACCGGTTCAGGGGCCGGTACGGGGGCCGGGGCGGGCTCAGGGACGGGTGCTGCAGGAGCGACTGGCTCGGGAGCAGGTTCTACAACAGGAGCTGGCGGAATTGGCTCAACCTTGGCGGTGCTCTTACAACCTACAAGGGAAAAAGCCAACAAAGCTACCAGCATTGCTGTCATAATTGTTCTTGAAAGACGTTTCACGTGTTTCCTCCTCATGACGTTCTCATGTGTCGTTGTATACGTACTCAACAACACTATAACACACACTGCTAGAATCGGATACATCAAAAATACGCGAAAAATGCTGATTTAGACCGTTATTTACTGAAAAAAGAAGCCTGTGATTGTTATATTCACAGGCTTATGGTTATAATTTCAGATACGAAAATCCTTACATCAAGTCTTTCGGCTTGCGAGCGGTATTCCCAGATTTCTCGCAATAAGCCACGTGGCGAAGTTTTCCATTCTCGAAAACCGCCTTCATCTTGATCGGGCCGCCCCAGCGGCTCATCATAACCTTTGCCCCTTCACGGCGAGCATTCTTAGATATGTTACCAGCCATATACCTATCCCTCCATACAATTTGCTCAATTCTTGCTTACTATAGCGATTCTCACTTGTCAAGTCAAATCCCTACTTTCTCATTTTACCTGCTTGTTGCAACTTTGACAATCCAAACATAGAATGTTCCTATGAAAAAACCAGCAAAGTTGCTTAGAAACATATTTCTTATCCCGGTATACCTCTACAAAGGATTGCTCTCCCCGTTTTTTGGAGGCGGTTGTCTGTACCATCCAACCTGCTCCACGTATATGGTCGACTCCGTACTCAAGCATGGCATCGCAAAAGGCTTCATCATGGGCTTCGCCCGAATCCTGCGCTGCAGCCGGTGGTACTATGGAGGTGACGACCAGGTCCCTGAAACCTGGTCCTGGAAAGCCATACGGGATGGGTTCACCCTTTTCAGGAAACGATGATCAGCGGGAGAGTTCCTTGACGAAGGGTATCAGCACCGATAAGGCATTTTCGTTGTAGCCGCCTTCGGGAATAATGATATCAGCGAACACTTTCGTGGGTTCAATAAAGTTGAAATGCCCTGGCCTGACCACCTCGAGATACTGGTTGCAGACACTTTCAACCGTTCTCCCACGCTCGGCGATATCCCGTTTGAGACGACGGATAAACCGAATATCGTCAGGAGTATCCACATACAACTTCAAATCGAGCAGATCCCGTATCTGCTTGTCATACAAAACCATCAACCCCTCAATAATCACCAAAGGTTTAGGCTGGACACTCACCGTTTCATCCCTGCGGCGATGATGCACGAAATCGTACAGGGGCATCTCAATACTCCTGCCTTCTTTCAACGCATTCAAGTGTTCATACAGCAGCTCAATGTCGAATGCATCAGGATGGTCGAAATTGAATGCAGTAATATTCTCATTGCTGATGTACGAAGCAGACCGATAGTAATTGTCCTGAGGAATAAACACGAAATCAGAACAGACTTCTCCGATTTTTCTTACAATAGTGGATTTACCGGAGCCGGAGCCTCCGGTGATCCCAATGATCTTAACCTCTTTCATCATGCACTCCACTGCCCGGCAGCCATACCCGGACACAATCGCTATTTACTTCCAAAACTAAAAACCGTTGTGTGCTTGAAACTTCGTTCCTTATTGAAAATGCAGGAGGGAAACTCAGGATGGTTTGGGCTGTCAGGATAATACTGGGTCTCAAAACACATGCCTGCATGCTTTGGATAGGCTACGTTCCCCTTGCCAATCTCAGCGGCCTTAAGGTAGTTGCCCGTATACAGCTGCACAGCCGGCATCGTAGTGCTGATCTTCATGGTACGGCCGCTGTTGGGTTCATAAACCGACGCGAATTCAACCAATTTTTCAGAACTGCGGGAGAGAATGAAACAATGGTCATACCCTCCGGCTTTCTCGATATCACGACCGATCGTTTTCTTCTTGGTGAAATCAAATGCAGTACCGCGAACATCAATGATCCTACCCGTAGGAATGGATGCTGAATCAACTTCCAGGTATCGGTCGCAGTCAAGCTGGAGCTCGTGACCAAGTATGGTGCCGCTTGCAGCTCCGCCCAAATTGAAATACGAATGATTGGTCAGATTGATGGGAGTCGGTCCTGTTGCCGTTGCTTCATAATCCATGCGCAGATTGCCGTCTCTTGTCAGTACATACGAAACCGTGCAGTTCACTGCATGGGGAAAGCCGCCATCACCGTCGGGACTGAAAAGGCTCAACACCACCCCCGGGTCACCATTCCAATCAAACGTTTCCACATGCCAGTTGCGCCAGCCCCAGTTGCTTTTACCGCTGTGAAGGTTGTTGTTTCCCTCATTCTTCTCAAGCATGCAGGTCTTGCCGTCAAGCGTGAATCGGGCATTCGCGATTCTGTTGGCAAATCGCCCAACCACCTGCCCGAAATAGGTGGTGGAAGCAAGATTATCCAGCGGGTTGTCAAACCCCAGCACGATATCGCGGATTTCACCGTTGCGGTCAGGAGTCTTCAGGGTCTTGAGAATGGCTCCAAGACTGAGAATCTCTGCAGTGAAATCTCCCTGGGTGAGCGTAATGGAAAAAATATCGTCACCTTCAGCAGTAGTGGCAACCGAGCGTTTGGTCAACATAAGACACCCCTTGTTCATAGTTCTTCTATGAAAGTATACACCCCCTCTCATCGAGGGGACAATAAAGAATACAGCGGAGAACAGTGTTACTTTGCGTCGTCGTCGCTCTTGAGAACGGCCAGGAAGGCGCTCTGCGGGATTTCAACGTTTCCAACCATTTTCATGCGCTTCTTGCCCTCTTTCTGTTTCTCAAGCAACTTGCGCTTCCTGCTGATATCACCACCATAACACTTGGCGGTAACGTCCTTGCGAAAGGCAGAGATTGTCTCACGGCTGACGATGGTGCCTCCAATGGCTGCTTGGATGGCGATCTTGTACTGCTGGCGGGGGATTTCACCTCTGAGTCTTTCACAAACTTGACGGCCGCGTGTTTGGCTGTTTCCACGGAAAACCAACTGGCTCAAGGCGTCCACGGGTTCCCCGTTGACCAGAATATCCAGACGGACCAGATCCGTGCGCTTGTAGCCGATGACCTGATAATCGAAGGAAGCATACCCGCGGCTGATCGACTTGAGACGGTCATAGAACTCAAACAACACTTCCGCCAGAGGCATTTCATAAATCAGCTCAACACGCTTCTCATCCAGATAGTTCATCCCGGTCTGCGTCCCGCGCTTCTCCATGCACAAATTGATGATCGGCCCCACATACTGTGTCGGAGTAATCACATTGGCCTGAATATAGGGTTCTTCAGCGTATTCAACCCGCATCGGGTCGGGATATTCCAAGGGATTGTCAATATTGACGGTCTCACCGTTCTTCAGGTGGACGATGTACTTTACCGAAGGGCTGGTGAACACGATGGACAGGTCGAACTCCCGTTCAATCCTCTCCTGAACGACTTCCAGATGAAGCATGCCCAGAAAGCCGCAGCGGAATCCGAAACCCAGAGCAGCAGAACTGTCCTTCTCATACACGAGGGAGGCGTCGTTGAGCTTCAACTTCTCGATGGCGCTGACCAGCTCCTCATAATCATTTGTATCCACCGGGTAGATCGAACTGAAGACAACCGGCTTGACGTCCTTGAATCCGGGAAGCGGTTTCTTTGCCGGATGACTTGTGGTGGTTATGGTATCGCCGACCCGCACATCGCTGATGGTTTTCACACCGGTGATCACATACCCTACATCCCCGGCATGCAACTCGCCGGTCTTGATGAGCTCAAGCTGGAAAATCCCGGCCTCCTCAACCTTGTAGATACCGCCGGAGTGCATGAACTGGATTTCGGTACCGACCTTCATAACACCGTCGAAAACACGGCAATGAACAATGACACCCCGATAGGCATCGTAGTGCGAGTCAAAAATGAGAGCCTGCAACGGCAATGCATCATTGCCTTCAGGATGCTTGATCTGCTTGACGATGGCCTCGAGCAACACATCCACGCCAAAACCGGTCTTGGCACTTACCTGGACTGCCAAAGAGCTGTCAAGCCCGAGATCGTGATCAATCTGGTGCAGGCAAGCCTCAATGTCTGCAGATGCCAGATCAACCTTGTTGATGACCGGGATGATCGTCAAATCATGCTCCATGGCCATATACAAATTGGCCAAGGTCTGGGCCTCGACTCCTTGGGATGCATCGATGAGAAGCAACGCACCTTCACAGGAGCTGATAGCCCTCGATACCTCATAGGAAAAATCGACGTGACCCGGGGTGTCGACCAAATTCAGTGAGTAGGTTTTTCCATCTTTTGCAGTATAGGGAATCGTAACAGCCTGGCTCTTGATGGTGATGCCGCGTTCCCGCTCGATATCCATATTGTCAAGAATCTGGGCTTGGACGGGGCCTCGCGAAGAGTTGAGGTGAGCCATCTCAATGAAACGATCGGCAAGGGTCGACTTGCCGTGATCGATATGCGCAATAATGCAAAAGTTTCGGGTCAGTCTGGAATCAGCACTCATACTCGTCCTTATTCGTTCGGTTGTTCGACTGGATCTTGTCCGGTCTCTTCAGAAGCAGTGGGTGCAATCTGGTCGAAGCCCAGAAGCACGCGAATCTGAGCATCGTCCAAGGTTTCTTTCTCCACCAATTCCTTGGTGAGAATTTCAAGCTTGTCCCGGTTTGTCGAGAGCAACGTCCTTGTCTCATTCATGGCATCATCGAGAATCACATGAATCTCCTGGTCAATCCGTTTTGCCGTCTCTTCACTGTAATCCTTGTGCTGGGTTATCTCGCGTCCAAGAAACAAGGGTTCCGATTCATCAGCCAGATTGACGAATCCCAAGCCGCTCATCCCCCATTCGGTAACCATGCGTCGAGCCAGGTCGGTTGCCTGCTTGATATCGTTGCTGGTTCCCGTGGTGGTTTCTCCATAGACCAGCTCTTCGGCTACATACCCGCCCATGCATACCTTGACCCAGTCGCTGAGCATCGACTTGGTCTTGGTATAGGGATCACGCTCCGGCAGGCTCACGGTGAGGCCGAGCGCCCTGCCATGGGGAATGATTGTTACTTTATGCAAAGGGTCGAGATGTTTCAAATAGTAATGGAGAAGGGCATGGCCGGCCTCGTGGTAGGCAGTTGCAAGCTTCTCCTGCTCATTCATCGCACGGCTCTTGCGTGCCACACCAAGCAGAATCTTGTCCCTGGCCTCTTCCATATCTTCCATATTGACCGTCGATTTGTTCTTGCGTGCTGCAAACAGGGCGGCTTCATTGACCAGATTGGCCAGGTCCGCACCACTGGTGCCTGCACTCCCACGGGCGAGCCGCTTCAAATCCACATCCTTTTCCAATTTGATCTTGCGGCAGTGTATCTTCAAGATTTCTTCACGTTCCTTGATATCGGGAAGATCCACCACAACCTGCCTGTCGAAACGACCGGGCCTGAGCAATGCAGGATCAAGTACATCTGGACGGTTTGTAGCCGCCATCACGATGACTCCTGCGGTGGTGGAAAAGCCATCCATCTCGACGAGAATCTGGTTCAGCGTCTGTTCCCGCTCATCGTTCCCACCGCCGAGACCGCCGCCGCGGGTTCGCCCGACGGCATCCAATTCATCGATGAACAGAATGCAGGGAGCGTGCTTGCGGGCTTGCTCGAACAAGTCGCGGACTCGGGCTGCGCCCATGCCGACAAACATTTCCACAAAATCGGAACCGCTGGTATGGAAGAAGGATACCCCGCTCTCCCCGGCAACAGCTTTCGCCAGCAAGGTCTTGCCGGTTCCCGGAGGACCCACCAACAGAACTCCGCGAGGTATCTTTGCCCCGACTTTGGTGAAGTGGTCAAGATGCTTGAGAAAGGCAACGACCTCTTCAAGTTCATATTTCGCCTCAACCTGCCCGGCAACATCCTTGAATGTAATTTTCGTATCGGTTTCCATGTACTCCTTGGCTCTGCTCTTGCCCAAGGTGGACATCATCTTGCCATTCAACCCGCTGGACTGACGATACAACATAATGGTGAAGCCGATGAAAATAATCCAAGGCAGAAGCTGCAAAACAATCTGCAAAAACGAGATCTCCTGCACGCTGCCGGTCACCGAGACTCCCTTCGCCTTCAAGGAGGGCAGCAGACTCTCATCAAAATACGGGATTCGCGTCTGGGCAGAAAGGCCGTTCTTCAGGACAAAACGAATCAAGGACTGCTCCTTGATCTCGACCTGCATGACCTGGTTTGCATCCACATATCCTATAAATGTCGTATAGGGAACCACTTGGTCTTTTACGCCAGCGGCTGAATCAAAAAACATATAGACAAACATTATCGTCAAGGTGATGAACACAATCAGTGCGAAACGGTTTTTAGGATTGTTTGAAGGCCTGAGCGATGGTTTCTTGTTATCCTTTCCCGGACCTTGCCAATACTGGTTGGAATCTTGGTTCCCAGACTTCTTTTCCGAATCGTTTTCTTGGCTGTCTTTACTCAATTTCACTGCAATGCTTCCTTATGTTACTACTATATATATTTGTCAATCTTCGGGCAAGGGGAGCTTTAAAACGCTTGGCAAGCCGGTCCCGACCTCCATGGAGCCGGGCAAAAACGGCGACAAGGCCATTGCGGTCGGCAAGCACCGGGACCGATGGATGCAGGTGTTTCGGTATCTTATAGGAAGAGAGCAGTTTCGTCACCTTCACCGTTCCCCCCTCCAAGGCAATTTCATCACAAGGTTGGGCCGACCGAAGCACCGCTCCTTGCAGCATCGCCTCATCGAGGGCGAGCAACGTCGGGTCGGCTGGATTTTCCTCGTAGATCTGAATGGAGAAAAGCACATTGTTTCCAAGGTCCAATGTCTGCACCTCACCAGGATTTGCAAGGGCAAGGCAAAACTGCCAATCGGATTCTCTGACCACATAATAGGAGCATACATCCTGATCCACTTGCAAGCGGTGGGCTCCTGATTCCAAGATCCATCCATCGTCATCACGACGCATTTCCAATGCACTCCTCAAGCGCTGGATGAATGAGTTTTTGATGCGGTTGCCTTCATCATGGTATGAAACGATGCGAAAGAGCACCAAATCCCGCAAAGCCGGAGAGAGGGAGTTGAACCATGAGCGGGAAAAGACAATACGGTCAGCAGAAAAAGACACTGCCTTGAGGCAGTTCTCCGTAAGCACTTCCAACAAGTGCCCTACTTCGCCAAAACGCTTGGTCATCAAGGCGACAGCCTCATATGCACCGCCGAACACGGAGAGTATCGGAGGGGTTATTGTATGGCGGATGATGTTTCTCAGGTAAGCATCCTCACCGTTGCTGGAGTCTTCCGACCAGACCATGTTGTGCTGTTTCACAGAGTTGGTAAGTTCTTCGTGAGAGCACGCCAGAACCGGCCTGACGAGGGTAATGTTGCACTCATCAACTGTACGCAGGACACGCACCCCTTCCAATGCCGCTATGCTGGACCCTTGGAAAAGCCTCATCAACAGGGTTTCCAGCCGGTCATCAGCATTATGGGCGGTGGCAAGGTAGGAACAACCGGCTTGCGAGCACTCGCTGTACAAGGCTTCGTATCGAAGGTGCCTTGCCGCCTCTTCAATGCCGCCTTTCCTGCTTGCAGCAGACTGCTCGACCCTGCCTTTGCCCAGATCGAGCACATGCAAAGGCACTCCCAGCTTTTGGCAATTTTCCCTGTTCAGGGCAATCTCGGCTTCGAGCTCAGAGTCCGGCCGCAAATGATGTTGCACATACATCACATGCAAAAGATGCGGTTCATAAAGCTGTGCAAGAGCCAGAAGAAGAGCGAGGGAGTCGCTTCCTCCGGAAAATGCCACCCCGATGCGCTCATGCCTATCGATGTGGTGCTCAGCAAGAAAAGAATCAACCTTTTCCAACACGGCTGCGTCGATTGTAAGCAACCATCACCTCCTGCAACGCCCTTCCCTCCACCAGCTCGATCAAGGCTTGTGAAGCCAGGCGTATTCCATTCACTATCTTCTCATCATCAATGCGGCCAAGAACATGCTCAATTACCGACACACCCTCTTCGGGTCGACCTATCCCCACATAAATCCGAATGAAATCACTGTTTCCCAGATGGTCAATCAAGCTCTTGAGGCCATTATGGCCTGCAGACGAGCCTCCCTTGCGTATGCGAATCATTCCAGCAGGCAGATCCAACTGGTCACAGATTACAATCATATCGGAAGCATCCGTCCCGGGAAAGTGTTTGAGAACCTTTCCGCTTGCATTCATGTAGGTAAGCGGCTGAACCAGAAGGACATCATCCCCCACTTTGGCTTGACGATAGAGACGAAAACAGCGTTTCTTCAGAGTTACCTGAAAAAACGCTGCACACATATCCACTACTTCAAAGCCGACGTTGTGTCGGGAGTGCTCATACTTGGTCCCGGGATTGCCCAGTCCAAGAATCAACCTCATTTCTTCGCCTTTGCATCCTTTTCTGCTTCAACAGGAGCAGCGGCTTCAGCGACTTCCTCGGCAGGAGCAGCAACCTCGGCCTTGACACCCTTGACGGAAGCAACCGTTTTGGAAAGATCATCAAGCACTTTCACGTTGGGGGGAATCACCACATCCTTGAGGTGGAGACTCTGGTTGATTTTCAAGGCGGACACATCAGCCTCGAGAGAAGCAGGAAGATCCTTGGGCAGACATTCAATTTCAACTTCATGCATGACCTGGTCAAGGACGCCGCCCTCTTTGGTTCCAACAGGATTGCCCTTCAGCACGATGGAGACCAGTGTGCGAAGAACCTGGCCGCGGGTAACCTCAAAGAAGTCCACGTGCTTGATCTCACCGATCATCAGGTTCTCCTGATAGTCCTTCATAAGGCACTCATATGTCTTTTCCCCTACTGAAATCTTCAGCAGAGCGGTTTCAGAGAAATGGCGCATCTTATTGGTGAATTCACGGGAATCCAGAATAATGTGCACGGGAGCATTCTTTCCATAAATTACTGCCGGAATGCGTTTTGCTCGAAGCAAACGACGGGCGCCGGCACTCCCGAAATCTTCGGTTCTCAATTCCGCCTTCAAACTCTTGTTGTCAGCCATACAAACTCCTTGTACTCTCATTGGCACATGCATCGATGTCCAATTACCATAGCATTTTGGATATTCAGAATACCACTAAGAAGCGAGTATAGAGCGTTTAGCCCTACAAGGGCAAGCCCTTCACAAAAAAACAGGCAACCCATATCCTGGATTGCCCTACTGGGAAGGAGGGATTCGAACCCCCGATGCCGGCACCAAAAACCAGAGCCTTAACCGCTTGGCGACTTCCCAACAACGGATACGACAGTATACGAAAATACTGGGTTTGTCCAGCGGTTTATTACAGCTCTTCTTCGCTTGTTGCTTCACCGGTGTCGGAAGCATATGCCTGCATGATTACTTTTTGGAGATGATCGCGGAAAGCACTGCTGATCGGATGTGCAACATCCTTGAATTCGCCATTGGCCAACTGCCTGCTCGGCATTGCAATGAAATCACCATCACGGCCTTCGATGACCTTGATGTTATGGACCACGAATTGGCTATCGAACGTAACGGTCACATAAGCCTTGAGTTTTCCTGTCTGATTGACTTTCCGTACACGTACTTCTGAAATATCCACAAAAACCTCCAAACAACTACCAGCAACTTCATCGAACTTTATTTAACTCATGAGGTGGGTAATCCAACACCTGACACGAGGGCCGAAAGCGGCGACAATGTCTTTATGTGCATCATGGACTTGAGAAGCATCCTCACTGACGAAAAACCAACAGGCTCCACTACCGCTCATGCTGGAAAACCCCTTATAGCCCTTGCAAACAGTCTCTAAAGTCTCGTAAAAAATACCATTGCCCGAGCACGACTGAAAGTCATTATACAATGAACCTCTCCAATTATGGGAAGGTTTTTTGTATATTCGCAACAATTCCTGTGTGCCGTACATAGGTACATTCTGCAAATTCCCTCTTTTTTCATCCAACATCCGATATGCCGATGACGTCGATATGTCAAAAAAAGTCGGCATTACCAATAAAGCAGGCATCGAACGGCTCTCCACAGGAGCAACGTTTTCCCCTTTTCCTGTTACCAGAGCCGCACGAGAGCCGGAAAGAAAGAAGGGAACATCGCTGCCGACCTGCAAAGCGACCTCTTTCAACAGCTGTTCAGAAACCGAGCGCCCGGGATCGATGGCCTGCAACAGAGTCAACAGCGCGGCTGCATCACTTGAACCGCCACCCAGCCCTGCTTTCACAGGAATCTGCTTGTCGCACCTGATGTCCAATTGCAAAGGATACCCCCCGGCTTCATGCCAGAGGCGGGCTGCCTTGGTCAGGGTATCCTCCGAACCACTACAAACCGCTTCCAACCCATGCACTTGGACAGCAAATGTTCTGGACTTTTTCCACACCAATGAGATGGTGTCGCTCAAGCCCACCAATGCAAACAGGGACTGGATGGGATGATACCCATCCGGGTAAGGAAGTCCGACGGCCAGATGCAGATTTATTTTGGCATAGGCAGGACGCGAACACGCGGTATCCATGAATAACAGAGTATCAAAGGGAAACCTGATTGTCTAGTAAGATTTTTGCATATGTAGTTTCTCTGAGCAAGTATTTTAAAACATTATCACTCTCAAAGTGAACAAATCACCAAGAATACAATACAAATCTTGGATTGTCTTCAGCTCCACACTCCCAATGAACGAAGTTGCTCCTCAACTTTTTCCTTCCACCCATGATTGGCCTGAGGGCTGGCAGGGCTTGGATGCAATATCGAGGAGATGACTACATCGCTTCTATTTTTCGCAACATGCGTGAATTTCTGCATTGCGTACTTGCCGATTCCAATCAGATGGGTGGGTTCGAGCAGGTCGATCATATCAAGCAAGTATCGATCGCAAATTGTCTCCAGGGCAAGACGCTCCCCTGTTACCAGCATATCGGGAGTGATGTTTTTTGCTGTAGGTTTCCTGTCCATGAAGACCAAAGGACAATAATTGATGACAGCCATCTCCTTTGAAAACGCTTCGGCACTGCAGTAATGCTCTGCAATGAGGCCCCAGAGACGTTTTCCGCTCACCTCGCTTCGCTTCGTCTGCAGTCCCAACACCGGTCTGGCGGGGTGCTCCACCAAGGGCTTGGCAATTTCAGCCTCAAGCTTGAGAAAGTGCTTCACCGCCTCAACCTCACCGAAGGGAACCCCGGTCTGCGTCATCCCCCAAGGGCCCGGGTTCATTCCCAACAGCAGTGTCCTGACCGGGCAACTGAGATAGGTTCGGATATACAGCTCATGCATCGCCCATGCATACGTCAAAGGATTGTATATATAGCAGTCACAGCTGAAGCGGAGTGTTTCCACCTGTTGTGCGAACGTTCTTGTGCGCTCGATGACCCTTTCTTGCAACGTTTGCATGCATTCCCCCCTAGGCAGACGTCAAGCGTGTACCGTATGATGATACCCAAACATGGCACAAATGAATGAGAAACTCAAGGGAATCATTTTTGACAAGGATGGCACACTCTTCGACTACGCCCAGGTATGGGAGGATGTACTGAAAGAAGGAATCGACAGCGCCTTTGTGTCCATGGGCAAGGCAGGCCATCAGAAAGCCAAGAAGGCGATGCTCCATCTCATGGGAATAGACGAACACGGGGACAGCCTTCCCAAAGGACTTTTGTTCACCCACCGCCCTTTTCGTATCTTTCGCAGATTCCTCACGTACTGCATCCACTACAGGGTGAACGCCATCAAGGCAATCCGTGCCTATCACCAAAGTGTACAAAACAGCGAGGCGATTTTGAGCCGAAAACTCAGCAAGATGGACTTCTCCATCCAGCAAACATTGTTTTCAAACCTCAAGAAACAAGGATACTCCATTGGAATCATCACCAATGACAACGCCTCCTCCACATCCCTCTTCCTCTCCTTGATGGGATTGAGCGAGTATGTCGATTTCGTCTCCTGCCGCGACAGCCACTACAAGAAAAAGCCCCACCCCCAAGCCTTCCAGGAGTTCTGCAAGCAGCAAGGCCTTGGTACAAACCAGGTGGCCATGGTCGGGGACACCATCACCGACATGTTGTTTGCCAAGCGTGCAAAGGCCGGCTATACCATTGCGCTCTTGAGCGGAAGCAATGACAAGAAGAGCCTCAGGCGCCTTTCCGATGTCGTATATCCGGATATTTCCGCCTTGCTCACGGACAAACGGTTGTTTCCCGCTCTCTAGTATTTTTTAACTATGTAATCAATCATAATTAGGTCAAGGAGTTATTTGTTTCTTGACAAATAGGGTATATTCTGTGAAAATCAAACCAACAACACCCCTATCGGGCGAATAGTATGTTTGTATCATGCGTTGAAACGTGGAGTACCCCTTATCATGAAACACTCTTGGGACGATTTGGACCAATATCGCGGGGTGCTGTTCCAAGGACAGTGGCCGACCATCATAGACTTATTGCTTATCACGGAACAAAAGTTCGGCAAGAGAAATGGTTTTACAGTTTTCCGACCCGACAGGGTAGTGCTTACCTACACCCAAATCCTCGACCAGGTGAAGCGGGTGGGGTCATACCTTGGGGAACAGGGAATCAAGAAAGGGGACCGCATTGTCGTCAATGGGAAAAACAGCCCGGCCTGGGCCATAGCGTATCTTGCAACCTTGTATGCAGGGGCTGTGGTGGTGCCGCTGGACAACCAATTGCACATCGACAGGGTTGAGAACCTCAGCAGTTTTGTGGATGCCTCATTTTTCTTCGGCGACCAGACCGTCATCGACGCCCTCGATCCCGAGAAGGCTTGGTTTCACAGGCTCAAGGGTTTGGCGACGCTGAGCGGAAAAAGCGATAAGCATCCTTCCATCGATGAGCTTGCTCCCATTTCGATTGGTGAGCGTGTACCTTCAGATGAACACGACCTTGTAGCGATTCTGTTTACCAGCGGTACCACAGGAAACGAAAAAGGTGCCATGCTCACCCATGCCAATATTGTCAGCGACCTCTATCAGGCGTGTGACGGCACCTTCCTCAGCCTCGACGAAAACGATGTCCTGTATGCATTGCTGCCCCTCCACCATTCGTATTGCTGTACTGCCGTACTGCTTGAATCCATCAAGCATGGAGCCGAGTGTGTCTTCGGCCAAGAAATCGCCGTCAGCCGGATGATCAACGACCTCACCCAAGGCAAAGTCACCATATTCATGGGAATCCCCCTGCTCTACAACAAACTTTTGTCCGGCCTGCTCAAACAAGTGAAAAAGAAGGGTGTCTTTGTCTATGGGTTGATCCGCACCATGATGACCATCAACGGCTTTACCAAGAAGCACCTGCACTGGAACCTCTTTCGCAAGGCCTTCAACACAATGCTGCTTGAAAAGATCGGCCTTGATCACAACAACATCCTTATCTGCGGAGCGGGTCCCTTGAGCCCGAAAGTGTTCAAACAATACCAGCAGCTCGGCCTGGACTTCATTCAAGGCTACGGGCTTACCGAAACCAGTCCCATCCTCACGCTCAATCCCATCAGTCACTTCAAGGTGGATTCGGTGGGCATGGTATTCCCCATGGTGGATATGATAATTGCAGACCCGGACGAGAACGGGGTTGGGGAAATCAGGGTCAAAGGTCCGAATGTGACCCAAGGCTACTACAAGGATGCACAGCACACCGCCGAGCTCTTTGATGAGCAGGGATACTTGAGGACGGGTGATCTGGGGTATCTGGACAAAGAGAACTATCTCTATCTCAAAGGAAGGATGAAAAACATCATCGTCACCGAAGGGGGGAAAAATGTCTACCCCGAGGAGATCGAGGATCTTTTCCAGCTCTACACCCAAGTAGAGCAGATCCTGATCCGCGGCTATCAGGAGGACAAGGATGTTCCAGCTGAAATGATCGAAGCGGTGATCTATCCTAATTCAGAATATTACGAGGAGCACCCCGTTTCCATCAGAGAGGATCTGGACCGGGTCATCAAGGAAGTGAATCAACAGGTTTCCGGATACAAGAAAATCACCCGCCTGACCATCTTGGACAAGCCGATGGATATGACCAGTACGAAAAAGATCAAGCGCAACAAGGTGACTGCATAGGCTGTTCATGGTACAATGCCATTCATGAAACTACTCATCAGCAACGCCCTGATTGTTCCCATGACGGAGCAGGGGCTTTCTTTTCACGGCGATATCGGCATTGACGGTAAGCACATTGCATTTGTTGGAAGCAACGACACTTCGTTCATACCCGATCGAATCATCGACGGCTCTTCGTATATCGCCATGCCGGCTTTGGTCAACGCCCATACCCATTTAAGCATGGGCTTGATGCGCAACTACAAGGACGATCTGCCCACCCTTCAGGCCTGGCTGGCAGAAATATTCCCCATCGAGAACAAGCTCTCTGAAAAGGACATCCTGCTCGCCTCCCGGCTGGGTTTGGTTGAGCTGATCCAAAGCGGAGTGACGACCTTCGCCGATATGTACTTCCATCCCCAAGCTACAGCCGAAGCAGTGCTGGAAGCAGGACTTCGTGCCAGCATCAGCATGACGTTGTTCGGGAGTCTTGAAGAAAACAAGCACAGCTTCTTTGAACGCGAGAAGCTGCTCGGGCCCTATGTCGACCGAAGTGAAGGCCGCATCCAGATCGATTGTGCACCGCATGCCATCTACACCTGTCCCAAGGAAACGTACCAATTCGCCCACAGCTGGGCCAAGGATCATCAGGCGGTGCTGCATACCCACCTCAGCGAAACGCAAATGGAGGTCCGGGAGTGTGTAAGAGAAACAGGGAAGACACCCTTGGAATACCTGCTGGATATCGGATCTTTACAGGACGTGAAAAGCTTGCTGGCCCACTGCGTACACCTCACGGACTCGGAAGTCGGATTGCTGCGCTCACTGGACTGCAGCATCGTGCACAATCCCAGCAGCAACTGCAAACTATCCAGCGGCATCGCTCCGGTCAGCACCTATGTACAGAGCGGCCTGAATGTGGCTCTCGGTACCGACGGAGCAAGCAGCAACAACAACCTGAACATGGTCGAAGAGATGCATATTGCAAGTCTTCTGGGCAAGGTATATACGCCGACCGGGCATAAGCTGCATCCCTACGATGTCCTGGACATGGCTACAAAAGCCGGGGCGAAAGCCTTGGGGCTGGATGGAAAAATCGGCCAACTGAAGGCTGGGATGGAAGCCGATATCATCCTTGTGGATGTACATAAGAGCCATCTCACCCCGCTCAACGACCCCTTCAGCGCCTTGGTCTATGCAACCCAGGCTTCTGATGTTGATACCGTGCTCTGCCAAGGCAGGGTTCTCATGCAAGGTCGGAACCTAATGACTTTGGACCATGACCAGGTAATCAGGGATGTGCAGGAAAGCTGGGCCGAGGTTCAGCAACGATAGGAGAAACAAGCATGGATGAATCGTTTGTTGCACTGCAATTCAAAGAAGAAAAGCTGGTTCTGTTGGACCAAAGAATCCTGCCTTCCAAGGTGGAATATGTAAGCTGTGCAACCTTCGAGGAGGTTGAGTTTGCAATTCGCGACATGGTTGTTCGAGGAGCTCCCGCCATTGGTGCAGCTGCTGCTTACGGAGTATACCTTGCACTCAAGCAGTGTCCGGAGGAAGCTGATTTTTATCAGGCCTGCAGGTTTCTCAGTCTTGCCCGACCAACAGCAGTGAATCTGCGTTGGGCGATCGACCGGATGCTCTCCGTCTATGAAGAGACAAAGCCGGAAGGTCGGCCGAACACCATCCAGAGACTCCTCTCTGAAGCAGACACCATCCGCGAAGAGGATATCCAAACCAATAAGACCATCAGCAGGATCGGCAACGCGATTGTCCCGGTCGGAGCGACCATCCTCACCCACTGCAATACCGGGGCCCTTGCAACCGCAGGCTGGGGGACCGCCCTGGGGGTAATCAAACAGGCTTTTTATGACAATAAAAACATATTTGTCTACGCAGATGAGACACGGCCGCGGTTCCAGGGAGCCAGGCTCACCGCTTGGGAGTTGATGGAAGCCAAGATTCCATCCAAGCTCATTGTCGACAGTGCCGCCGCGGTCCTCATCCGAGATGGAAAGATCGACTTGGTCATACTCGGGGGCGACCGTGTCGCAGCCAACGGGGATGTCGCAAACAAGTTGGGGACCTTCTCCCTCTCGGTCATCTGCAAAGCATACGGAGTACCTTTTTACAGCGTAGTACCCGTCTCCACCATCGACTTCTCCATCCCCGATGGATCGGCCATTCCCATCGAGGAGCGTGAAGCATCCGAGGTCACCCACGTACAGGGAGTGCAGGTGGCTCCTGTCGGCATGCAGGTCTACAACCCCGCTTTTGATGTCACGCCGCACCAAAATCTTACCGGCATCATCACAGAACGGGGAATCATCCATCCTCCGTTCAAGCAAAACATTGAACGACTCAGGCGTGGAGAGACCCTCTGACTTCTCGTTCATGCAAACTTTTTTGGAAAAATTTCCTTTTTGATAAATTGGTGGAATAGGTAATAGACGGGCTCTCGATTGAGCACTCCCGCAACAGGGGGCAACACCCCCTGTGTTTCTACGCATCCCGCAAAATTACTAATCATTTTTTCGTATTTCCGAAAGCCTTTACCAAGTTTGACAAATTCATTAGTATCGTATGCAGTTTTATGTATATTTATACATGCTTATGAGGAGTGATACACACCATGCACGACGCAACCCAAAAGATTCTTGACCATGTAATCATGCTCGATCCCCATCAAAAGGAATTCATCCAAGCGGTGACATCATTCCTTGCTTCCATCGATCCCTTGGTGGACGATCTCCCACAGGTTGTGTATCACAAAGTACTCGACCGTATCGTAGAACCTGAGCGTGTCATCATGTTCAGGGTGCCCTGGATCGATGATGATGGACAGTTGCAGATCAACCGAGGATACCGGGTGCAAATGAACAGCGCCATCGGCCCGTACAAGGGAGGCCTTCGTTTCCATCCATCGGTGAACCTCTCGATCCTCAAGTTCCTGGCTTTCGAGCAGACCTTCAAGAACAGTCTCACCGGTCTCTCCATGGGTGGCGGCAAGGGAGGCAGCGACTTCAATTCCAAGGGAAAGAGCGACAATGAGGTGATGCGTTTCTGCCAAAGCTTCATGACCGAGCTTGCACGACACATTGGAGAGGATACCGATATTCCCGCCGGAGACATTGGTGTAGGCGGCCGCGAAATCGGTTACATGTACGGCCAGTACCGGAGAATCACCAACCGTTCGGTCGGAGTGCTTACCGGAAAAGGGCCTTCGTACGGAGGTTCCTACATCCGCCCCGAGGCAACCGGGTATGGATTGGTCTATCTCTCAGCTGCGATTCTCGAATCGAAGGGAAAGAGCCTGGAAGGCAAGAGCTGCCTGGTGAGCGGCAGCGGCAACGTAGCGCAGTTCACTGTCGAGAAGCTTCTGCAGATGAAGGCCAAGGTGCTTACACTCAGCGACTCTTCCGGTGTTCTCGTCGATCCCAGCGGCATAGATGAGAAGAAGCTTGCCTACATCAAGACTCTCAAGAACGTACGACGTGGAAGAATTGCCGAATATGCCACCCAGTTCAAGGAAGCGACCTATATTCCGCACAATGGAAGCCAAAAGTGCAACCCGCTTTGGGACGTCAAGGCCGATTATGCATTCCCCTGCGCCACACAGAACGAAATCAACGCCCTGGATGCACAGAACCTCGTTGCCAATGGCATCCAGCTTGTGGGTGAAGGAGCCAACATGCCCACCACCCTGGAAGCAGATGCAATTTTCAAGGATGCAGGAATCCTCCATGCTCCCGGCAAGGCGGCAAATGCAGGCGGGGTCGCCGTCTCAGGTCTCGAGATGGCCCAGAACAGCCAGAAAATGCAGTGGACACCCCAGCATGTCGATCAACAGCTCCAGCAGATTATGAAAAACATTTTTGTCTCGATCAGCAATGCTGCAGAGAAATACAGTACCAAGGACAACTATGTCGATGGTGCAAATATTGCAGGCTTTATCAAAGTCAGTGAAGCGATGATTGCACAGGGTTACGTATAACCCCCTTGGAAATGGTGCAATGCAGGTCTTCGGACCTGCTTTTTTTGTACCAGGAGCAAGAGTGTCAACGGTACTTGGGAAATTCAACTGTACGGTATGAGTTTTTTCGGGTAGAATGAGAGACAAGGAGAATACCGATGAAAGAACATGAATTTTACATTTGCAAACATTGTGGAAACATTGTTGCCAAGGTGATCGACCGTGGGCCGAAAATCTCTTGCTGTGGAGAGGAGATGATTGTTCTCAAGGCAAATACCGTTGATGCTGCCAAGGAAAAGCACGTTCCTGTTGTAAAAATTGAAGGCAACAGGCTTGAAGTGAACGTGGGATCGGTGGACCATCCGATGACCAAGGAACATCACATCGCCTTCATCTATGTCCAGACCGAGAAGGGCGGCATGCGCAAAAGTCTTCCTGTCGATGGAAAGCCTCATGCAACCTTCGCCCTTGACGACGACAAGGCCGTTGCCGTGTATGAGTACTGCAATCTGCATGGATTGTGGAAGGTGGAACTCTAGAGGCTGACCAAAGCCTGCACCAATGAGGCTTCCACAGCCAACAATGTCTGATCACCGATATTCCTCGCTTTGCGGGGAATATGTATTTTTTGGTAGAGCAAGGGTTTTTTGGGATTGCCCAGACAGCAGACTGCGTCTCCGAGCAGGATCGCCTCCTTGGGGTCATGGGTTACGAACAGCGTAGTTCTCGGGTTCTCCTCCCAAAGACGGATGAAAGCATTGAGCAGAGTAACCTTGAGTTTGATGTCCAAGCTCTGAAACGGTTCGTCCAGAAGCATCAACTTCGCAGGATGGGCGAAAGCGCGGGCAATGGCCACCCGTTGGCGCATGCCCCCCGAAAGCTGGGCTGGATACAGGCAGGCACTGTCCGACAAGCCAACCATCTCAAGATAGTGAAGCACGACCGCTTCCCGCTCCACTCTGCTGGACACAAAGGCTCGCAGGGCAAGTTCAACATTGCTGAAAACGGTGCTGGAGGGAAGCAGGCGCGGCTCCTGGAACAGGTAACTGATACTCCCCTCCTCCTGTGCTTCCTTGATGACCCTTCCGCCATCCACCTCGACCAAGCCGGCTGCAATCTGCAGCAAGGTCGTCTTCCCTTCGCCCGAGGGACCTACCACCGACAGAATCGTACATTTTTCAATCTCCAGATTGAACGAATCAAAAATGCAATTCTGAGCATATGATTTGCTTATGTTTTGGAATTGCATATCGCCCTCCCCCTATCGACGCGCTTCTTCAGCTTTCCCAGAGCCCAGACGGAGGCATCAAAGAGCAAATCAAATACAGCGGTCAGCAGGACTGCCAGCAAGGTCCAGGAAAGTACCTTATCAGTCTCCAATTGCACTTGGGCAAGCTGCATCCGCGCTCCCACCCCGAAGCGTGGAACAGTAAGCACTTCGGCTGCGATTACCACCTTCCAGACCATCGAAAGAGCTGAACGTGAACCGATGATGAAAAACGGCAGGAGGGACGGAATCGTGTAGTGAAAGAGCTTGTCCCTGCCCCGGATGTCATAGAGGCGACACATCTCATCCAAGCTCTTGTCCATCTGCCGAACGCCTCCCTCAATTTGCACGTACATGACTGGAAAGCCCATCAAGAAGGCGGAGAAGAGGGGTACCGTTCCACTGGTGAACCAAATGAAGGCCAGCAGGATGATGCTCATCACCGGAATTGCCTTGAGTACCGTAACAAAAGGCTTGAGGGCGACGGAAAACAGGGGAAACTTCCCACCAAGCAGACCGATCACCGTTGCACTGGCAACGATGATCACAAAACTCTGCAAGGCCCTGATGATGGTGGCAAACACGTTTGCAAAAAACGGCCCGCCCTGCACCAGCTCCATCAGGGCGGAAAAGACAGGTCCGAGCCCGGGAAGCAGAATCTGACTATCAAGCACAACCGAGCCAAGCTGCCACACCAAAAGCAGCAAAGCCGATGAGAGAAAGAGAATCAGACCACGCTTGACCGAATGCATCGACTCATCCTTTACAGATACAAATCGTCAGAAGGAATGGTACCACCAATGGATGCCGGATTGAAGCTGTGGAGGAAGGAAAAATATGCTTGCACATCGGCTTTCGCTTCCTGGCTGGGAACAAAGACCAAGTTGCAGAAGGGAATTGCAGGGGTCGCCATGGCGCTTGCCATGATGCCTGCAGCCTCGATGGCCTGACCGGCTGCCTTCGGGTCGGCATTGACCCATGCAACCGATTCCTCATACGCCTTGAGCACCGCCGCCAAGGCGAGCGGGTGGTTCTTTGCAAAGGATTGGGACACTACAAGCACACTCATCGGATAACTCTGGAAACCTGAAAGCTGGTGATACATGTCCTGCACATCCAAAACCTCGCGGGCATTCGGGCTGCGGTTCAGGATCATGGAGACAAACGGCTGGGGAAGTACGGCAAGGGAGACCTTGCCGGCTATGACCAGCTGGGCCAGCTGGGCGGGAGCTGCCACCGAATAGTCAAGAATGACATCCTTTCCGGCCTCAAGCCCTGCCTGCTTCAGCAAAAGCTGGCTCATCTGGTCGGGAGTCGATCCTGAGCCGGGAACATGCACGGTTTTTCCCAGGAGATCCTGAACGTCAGTGATTGAATCGTCGCTGGAAAGTACGCTGAGCATGCCGTTGCCGATGACGGCGGCAAGCTTGACCTTGACGCCTTTGTTGTACAGATTTGCAGCCACATTGGTAGGCAGGCTGGCAAAATCCAGCTCGCCGTTGGCAAGTCGTGCGATGACTTCATTCGGAGAGGGGAACACAATCATATTGACGTGCACCGTGTCACTTATTTTACCCTCATTGAGGGTCAAGGCAACCGAAGAGAAACCGGTGGGCCCTGTCATGACACCAAACTGAACCTCCAAGGCTGGAGAAGTCGACGTCTCACCAACTGCTTGGGCACCCAAGCTGAAGGTGACAATCATGATTGCCAGAAGAACACTAACCAAACGTTTCATATACACTATCTCCCTATGAAGAAAGGGGGTTTCCCCCCTCTCCCTTTGTAATCTACGCTATGATGATTCGGAAGTACCGCTTCTTGCCCGCCCTGAGGATCATCTCCCCAAAAGCATCCAAGTATGTTTTATCTATCACAGTCCTGGGATCGTCAATCCTCTTATCACCGATCCAGGCCCCGCCGCCGGTCACCAATCTGCGGGCATCGCTGTTGGTGGCGGCAAGGTCTGTGCGGCTGAACAGGTCCAGTACCGGAATGCCGCTTTCAAGTTCGGAGGCTTCGATGGTAATCGAGGGCATGCCTTCCCTTCCTTCCTGGCCGAGGTTTGCACCCTTGAACATGGCCTTGGCGGCAACTCTAGCCTTCTCGGCTTCCTCAACGCCATGGATGATTTTGGTCTGCTCGTAGGCAAGCCGCTCCTTGGCATCGTTGATGTTCACCCCATCCTTCTCATACTCGGCGATTTCCTCCAACGGAAGGAAGGTGAACAGCTTGAGGAACTTGATTACATCGTCGTCGTTTACATTGCGCCAGTACTGGTAGAAGTCGTAAGGGCTGAAGAGCTCGGGATCGAGGAACACCGCTCCCTTCTCACTCTTTCCCATCTTGTGCCCGTCGCTGCGGGTGATCAGATTGAAGGTCAGGCCGTAGCACTGTGCCCCGTTCATCCTGCGGATCAACTCGATGCCGCTGACGATGTTGCCCCACTGGTCATCCCCGCCGATCTGCAGCTTGCATCCATGCTCCTGGTTGAGGATATAGAAGTCGTAGGACTGCAGCAGCTGGTAGTTGAACTCGATGAAGGAAAGTCCTCGTTCGAGCCGCTGCTTGTATGATTCAAAAGACAGCATGCGGTTGACTGAAAAATGCCGCCCGATATCGCGAAGGAAGGTGATATAGTTCAAATCAGTCAGCCAATCGGCATTGTTGAGCATGATCGCCTTGCCCATCCCATCTTTGGGATGCTCGGAGAAGTCCACCACCGTACCCAGTTGGGCCTTGATGGACTTGCAATTCTCCTGCACCTGCTCGGGGGTGAGCATCTTGCGCATCTCAGTCTTGCCCGACGGATCGCCGATCATCGCAGTTCCACCGCCGACCAAGGCGATGGGATTGTGCCCTGCCTTCTGCAGGTGGTGCATCGCAAAGAACGGCACCATGTGCCCGATATGCAGGCTCCTGCCTGTCGGGTCGGCCCCGACGTAGAAGGTGATCTTCTCTTTGTCCATCAGATCGCTGAGCGCATCAAAATCGGTACATGCCTTGACAAACCCACGGTCGATCAAAGTCTGAAGTGCTGTATTCATCTTACCGCTCCACCCGCTTGTACTCCTTGGTCGCCTGCTTGATGGCGGCTACCAGGTCTGTAATGGCTACTCGTACTTGTTCCATGCTGTCGCGCAAGCGCAAGGTTACCGTCTGGTCCTCAAGGGTTTGATAATCAACGGTTACGCAGTACGGGGTTCCAATCTCATCCATGCGGCGATAGCGCCTGCCGATGGCCCCGCTCACATCGTAGAAGGTGGAAAAGTCATCGCGCAGCCCGCGTTCCAGCTTGGAAGCAAACTCGGCAATGCCATCCTTCTTGACCAAGGGAAGGACTGCCACGGTGACCGGAGCAAGATGGGGATGGAAATGCAGAACGGTTCTCACATCACCGCCTTCCAGCTCTTCCTCATCATAGGCATCACTGAGGGCCATCAGCACATTTCTGGTAAGACCGGCAGAGGTCTCCACCACATAAGGGATGTACCGCTCATTCGACTCGGGATCGAGATAGGTCATCTCCTTGCCGCTGAAAGTCTGGTGCTGGGTGAGATCGTAATCGGTGCGGCTGTGCACGCCTTCAAGCTCCTGCCACCCCATGGGGAAGAGGAATTGGATGTCGTAGGCATCCTTTGCATAGAAGGCAAGTTCATCAGGACCATGCTGGTGCCATCTGAGGCTGCTCGGCTTGATGCCCATCTTGTGATAGAAAGCCATTCTCTGCTCTCTCCAGTAACTGAACCAATGTTCATCGCTGCCGGGCTTGCAGAACCACTGCATCTCCATCTGCTCGAACTCGCAGGAACGGAAAATGAAGTTCTTGGTGGTGATCTCATTGCGGAAGGCTTTACCGACTTGGGCGATGCCGAAGGGTATCTTGACCCGGCTGGAGGAAACTACGTTCTTGAAGTCCACGTAGATGCCCTGGGCTGTTTCAGGGCGAAGATAGACAATGGAGCTTGCATCGGCGTTCGCCCCGATATGGGTGGAGAACATCAGGTTGAAGTTCCTCGGCTCGGTGAAGCTGTCTTTTGTCCCGCAGGTCGGGCATGCACCCTTGAGGTCGATCTGGTCGGCACGGAACCGGCTCTTGCACTGCTTGCAGTCAACCATGGGATCGCTGAAATTCGAAACATGGCCGCTTGCCTCCCAAACACGGGGATGCATGAGAATGGAAGCATCAAGCCCCACAATGTCATCATGGATCTGGGTCATCTCCTTCCACCAGAAATCGCGGATATTGTTCTTCAGCTGGACACCCAGCGGACCGTAGTCATAGGCACCGTTCAATCCACCGTAGATTTCGCTCGACTGGAAAATAAATCCACGTCGCTTGCACAAAGAGACAATCTTGTCCATCGTTACTTCTGCCATGTATCATACCTCTCTCTTCAATAAAGCCAATGCGTTTTCAATGCGTGCACACGTCACTTCCTGCCCAAGCAGGCCAATGGAATCAAACAAAGGAAGGCTGACGGTGCTTCCGGTCAAGGCCACCCTCAGGGGCATGAACACCCCGTTGATCTTCAGGCCCATCTCACTTGCCAAATCGGTAAGCTTCTGTTCGGTGGCCTCATGACTCTCATGCTCTTCGAAACCTTGCCTCAGGATTGCATAGGCACGATCGAGAGCTGCTAGTGCGACTTCAAGCTCAACACCCTTTGCAGCGAACAAGTTCACATCCTCGTACTTCGGCTCCTCGAAGAGGAACCGGGTCAAATCAACCACATCACTGAGGACTTTCAAGCGCTCCTTCACCACCTTGGTGAGATTGAGCAGCTTTGCCCGTTCTGCTTCAGATGGGTTGGAAGGTAAAAATCCAGCCTTGGTCATATAGGGCAGCAACAATGCCATCAACTCCTCGTCGCTCTTTTGTCGGATGTACTGGCCGTTGAACCAATCGAGCTTCTTGTAGTCGAAAACTCCGGGAGCCTTGTTGATCTTCTCCAGGCTGAAAACCTGTTCAAGATCTTCCTTGCTGAAGAACTCACGCTGTCCATCATACGACCAACCGACCATGCTGACATAGTTTATCAAAGCTTCCGGCAGATACCCTTTTTCCTTGAAATCACGTACCGAGGTGGAACCATGACGCTTGGAAAGCTTCTGTCCGTCCTTGCCCATCACCATCGGCAGGTGGCAATACATCGGAGGCTCCCATCCGAATGCTTCGTACAGCAGGATATGCAGCGGACCTGAGGGAATCCACTCTTGGGCGCGCATGATATGGGTGATGCCCATCAGGTGGTCATCAATGACGTTTGCCAAGTGGTAGGTGGGAAAGCCGTCGCTCTTCAGCAGTATCGGGTCAGGGCTGACATCACGATTGCGCCGGGTGATATCACCCATCAGCACATCGTGAAAGGTCGTCTTTCCATCGGTGGGAACCTTGAGTCGAATGACAGGCTGTATTCCCTGCTTCACATACTCCGAACGCTCTGCCTCACTTAGGTTGCGGCAGTGCCGGTCATACCCCTGAATCTCGCTCTTCTCTTCTTGCTGCCTGAGGCGGACCGCTTCCAGCCGTTCGGGTGTGCAATAACAATAATACGCCTTGCCGTCGCGCACGAGTTGCTCGGCGTAGCTGCGATACAGATCAAAGCGCTCACTTTGGATGTAGGGACCGCAGGGTCCGCCCACGATGGGGCCTTCGTCCCAAGCAATGCCCAGCCAGGACAGCGTGTCATACAGGTCCTGCAAGAACTCGTCACTGTACCGTTCGCGGTCAGTGTCCTCGACTCGCAGAATGAATTTGCCTCCGTTCGCGCGGGCAAAGAAATAATTGAACAAAGCTGTCCTCACTCCACCGATATGCTGAAGACCGGTCGGAGAGGGAGCATAGCGTACTCTCACTTCCATCAGGATATACTCCTCTCAATGGTACTGTTGTACCGTAAAACAAAGATTATAGCAACACAAGGAAGGGTCAACCACGACCTGATTCATACAGTTGTCCATGCCAAGAAAAAAAAGTGCCATCCTTCTTGACCATACCCGGCTATTTCGATACCGTACACTCAATTGACCTTTGGAGGACCATCCTGATACCCGACGCTTTACCAGCCTTCCTGGCAGGAGGGAACACCCAACTTGCCAAGCTTTTCAAACTTCCGTTAGGACTTTTTGCCACCTTCTATACATCCCGGTTTCTCAGCATAACAAGCTTTTTCGACCTGTTCCCCATCGAATTGCTGCTGTTGCTTTTCTCTCTTTTTTCCCTGCTCTTCGCCTATGCCATCCAGAGGCCGGCAACCGAGCTTTTGCGGACCCAGTACGCCTTGTTGGTCGAGGACATCCTTCAGCACGAAGAATTTCTCAAGCTCAAAAAGTTCCGTCATCATACCAATCATATCTACGACCATGCCCGGCGTGTATCCTACCTCTCGTTTCGGATAAGCAAGGCATTGGGCCTGGACTATCAAGCAGCAGCCCGTGGCGGCCTGCTGCACGATTTTTTCCTCTATGATTGGCGACAGAGAAAAGAACATGATGCAAAACGTTCCACGCATGGAAAGGAACACCCTTTCATTGCATTGTCAAATGCCAAGACATATTTTCCTGTAAACGCATTGGAAGAGGATATCATCACCAAGCATATGTTTCCCAAGACCCCGGCCCTGCCAAGGTACAAGGAGAGCGTGGTGGTAAACATCTGTGACAAGATTTCCGCTCTCTACGAGTATTTGGTTCGCGCCTAGCGCCTGCCTTCCATCCAAGCAACCACGGCAGCCATCGCCTCATTCTGAGCATCGATATTCTTGTCGTAGGGCATCAGGTGCCCTGCCTCTTCGATATGCAGATGCTTGTTCACCCCTTTTGGCTTGCTGGTCACCAAAATCGAGGCTTCCTGGGGGATGGTTGCATCACGCCCGCCGCTGATCGAGAGGGTATCGGCAGCCAGGTGGTCGATGCAGGCCACCGCCTGCCGTCTGACTCGCTCAAGCTCCCACAGCAGTTTTGGATACTGGTACGACCAGTACTCCGAGCCCAAGAATGCATCGTCATCAGCATCGCCTTCGTAGTAGAAATGGTAGTCAGGGTCCGGCTGCCAGTCGACTTTCTTGCGTCGAACCACGTGCCTGAGCAGCCTGACTTGCATCACAGGAAGCGAAGGGATGACCAAAGCAGGTGCGAGCAGGGCGAGGGTGTCTGCATCAAAAGCATCAGATATGATGGTTGCAATCGCCCCTCCCATCGAGTGTCCCACCACCGATACATGCTCGTAGCGTTGGGCGAGATAGGCAAATGCATCATACGCAGTGCCAATCCAATCCTCAGCCCTGCTGGCCAGAAAATCGTTGCTGCAGGTCCCATGTCCTGGATAGCGGGGGCAATACACATCAAAGCCGGCGGCAAACAAATCTATGCCCGGACGGATGAGCTCGCCTGGATAGCCGGTGTATCCATGGCACAACAAAACGGCTTTTCCCACCGCATCCTCATGAATCATCGCCCATGGCCTAGCACTTTTTCTCACCGGCGCCTTATCCTGATAATGATGTTCGGTAAAGTCGGGAATATCATAGGTTATGTGCATGCTGTCTCCTACCAACTCTGCTTCAGCAGATTTAAAAGGTCGATGCGGCTCCTTACCTGGGTTTTCCCATAAATATTCGCCACATGATTGTTCACCGTATTCGCACTAATGCCAAGCTGGCTTGCAATTTCCTTGTTGGTAAGGCCTTGGCTTATCAGGCGGATGACTGCAAACTCCCGCTCGGTGATATGGTACTCCTCCAGGTCCTCCAAAACAAGCTCTTTGCTCTTGACCACCTCGGACCTTCCCAACCGCACAAACTCCATGAACAGGAACGTCATGATGGTGATCGAGAGCGCCAGGAAATATATTCCGAACAAAAGCGGTTTGAGCGAGGGGAATATCAGGGCAAGCAGGATGGCCGGTACCATCGAGGCACTGACTATTATGATCGAGATGGCCGAAGTCCTGGCCGTTTTATTTGCAATGGAATTGATGTTTTTCAGGGTCACCGACAGACAGAAGGTGATGACAAATACGAACAAAATCAGCATCAACTGGTCGGCAATCGGTTTCTGCCAGATTTCACGACTGATACCCAACATCAGATAGACAAGAGCCAGGGCATAGAACAAGCCCTTATACGGCTGTCTCCAAGGGTGGGCGATCACCCAGGTGGTGAAGTACGGGATGAAGACGATGAGAAAGGTAAGATCGGCGATTACAACAAAGGCTACGCTGTAGGTTATTATGTCGTAGACCAAGCCCGAGAGATACATGCTCGAGAGCACTTGCAAGGCCATCAGCATCATGCATCCCAACAGGGATGCATGACAGATGATGAAATACGTCGCCCACCTCTGCTTGTTGGCAATCCGATAGACAATGGCCAAGGCCAAGGTCATAGAACCCAGAGCAAAGGCAAGCATGTAGACAAGCAGCAGGATTCCATTCACCGGCCGTCACCCGTTCTTCTTGTTCAGGCCAAGTTGTTTCTGGTTGTGCGTAAGATCCGCCAGTCCGCAAATATCGGTGATGTCATTGAGCATGGCAACGATATTGGTCGGAGGCAAACCCTGCTTGCCAGCCACCAACGAGTTGTAGGCACTGGCATTGACGGCGGCCTTCGACTTGGCTGAATACAATCGCAGATGAAGGTTCATCCCCTCTCCCAGCAGATATGAGGCATCGCTGGTGAACGAGGGAAACTGCTTGGCAAGAGCAGACTCGATCATCTTTGGATCCTGCACAAAACCCTTGGGGACCTGCAGGTGCAACAGGTACCACAGCGGCAAGGAAGGATTGTTCCATGCAAGCTTGACTTTCTTCTGCTCGGCAAGTCCCAGCAATTCCGAGACCTGCTCGGGCTTGACCCCGAGATCGGCAAAACCAAAGACAACCCAGACACAGCTGAAGTTGCCGCTGTTGCGCATCTTGCTTGCGATAGTAATCAGATTGGAGAGGTCCTTGTACCCCTGCTCCCAAACGACCGTCATATTGGAGTAGCGGCAGTCCTTGCGCATCTGGGAGAAATAGAGGGCCTCCGCCTCCGAAGCCGTCACCAAAAGAATGGTTTGGCGGGGCTGCTGGGAAATTCGTTTGCGTGCCATGATTACTCCTCCTTATCCTTGTTTGCATCGATGAAACAGAACTCCGAAAGAATCGGAAGGGCACCGAACGCACCGTTCATGTATTGGTTCTGCGTCTTGTCCTTGGCGCGCGAATACTTGAAATTCGCCAAGCTGAAATAGACTGTGGCGCTTTCACTGTTCTTTTCGGCAAAATACACACCGTCACGCCTGAGCAATCCCGGCCTGAGCAACGAAGGGTTGCAGTCTACAACCAGCATCTGTGAATTGCATGCTGCATTGCCGGATTCGAATATCTCGACGATATGGCACAGTACATCGGGGTGAAGCAGCATGCCGAAGTCATCGATGATCAGGGTTTTCGGCTTGGTGAAACTCTCGAAGAACGCCACGCCGATCAAACACAGCCTTCTGAGGCTCAAGCTCTCCAAGCTGAAGAAAGAGGCATAGTGCTGGGTAACGTTGGTATGGATGAAGATAAGACGATCATCCTTGACCCGAATGTCCCGGATGTCGGTGATGTCGACGCTCCACAGGAAGTTGATCAGCTGTTGGACCCAATCGGGGTGCTCGGTGAGTTGACTGATCAGGTACTTCTCACTGATGTTGGAAACACCCATGGGAAGCAGGTGCAGGCTTTCATTGAACCATGTGTACAGCGGCCCAGTAGTCTCACTGCCTTTTTCGGCTGAAGCTGCAAGATAGGAGTGTTTCTCATCCACCTTGTCGACCAAGCGTTTCTTCTCACCGCGGTAGGCCTTGCCCCAACGATAGGTGTAGGTAAGCTTGACATCATCGAGCAGCAGGGCGCCTTCATCAAGCTTGCGCTCGAACATCAGCTTCTTCGACCGACCAATCAAGTTGTAAAGCGACTCCTCGAACACCTTCTCCCTGTCTGCCACCAAAGTATACTGAGCAATCAACGGCAATTGGCTCTGTTCATCCTTGCCAAGAAGGACACGGATGATGATGGTGGCAGGCTGACCCTTCTCCTCCGAATAGGCAAACGATGTACCGCTGAGAATCTGAAGTGGATTCTCCGTATCATGTGCGGCACACACAATACCCTTCAGCGCTTCCAGAGCACGGACAAACGAGCTCTTTCCCGCCCCATTGGGCCCCACGATGGCGGCAGTCTTGATTATCCTCAATGTATCGGTCACCGGCACAACCTTCGATTCGGGAAAACGGTTGTCCTTGACTGCCTCAAACGAAATCGTCTGAGCCGACTTCACGGACTTGAAGTTCGCTATTGTCATATCCAGCAGCATGCGCTACCTCCTCACTCACCTGTTTTCAGGCTGAATTACAAAAGTGTTTCCATCTTCTCGTACACTGCGGGCCAAGCATTCAGGCATTGGACCAAGCGTAAGGGAAGCGTTTCATCCCCATGATTGTCCGTCGCAACGAGGTCAATCAAATCACGTTTCAGATACGGAAGCGAATCCCCATTCTCCACCGCCTCCACATTGGTTTGCAAAAGACAGCCGAGCTTCAGCAACTCCGAGAGCATGGTGCTCTCAGGCTCAAGCCATCGATATCGTTCCACATGGGCCAGGATGGGAACCAGACCCTGAGAGGCTAGAGCGGCTATGCGCCCGAGCAATCGGGCAGGAGGAAGGGAGAGGCCGAACTCCAGCAGGGCGTACTTGCCGGCTATAGGCACACAGGCAAGATGCTCCTGATCACCTACATAGAGTTCACTGCCTAAATAGGTGGTGATGCCTTGCTTGGCAGCCTCACCCTGCGCCCAGGCAAAGGTATGGCGCAAATCAGCGATATTGGTCGTCACATGCGGGTTGTAGATATGAGGGGTGAAGGCAATGCTGGTAATCCCGTTCTCCAAATAGAGCTGGAGCATGCGGGAAAAGCGTTCTTTGGTAACATAGCCGTCATCGATGAGTGGAAGCAGATGACAATGGAAATCGCAAAGTGCCATAGGAAACTCCTCTGGCTGATTATATCCGGAATCACAAAAATGTGAAAGGAAAAAAGGAACTCACTTGCGAATTAGGACATCAAAACTCAATCATTGCTTCCGCTTTTCTGCCTGATTGCTGCAAATGATGCTTTACCTGATGAATTTCGCTGACCATGTCCGCCAGGTCGACAAGGGCTTTCGGGGCGTTGCGGCCGCTGACGACCAGATGAGGAAAGCCCTCCTTGCTCCGGTGGTCGGCGATCCACGTGCACACCTCTTCGGTATCCAGATAGCCCAAAGCAAGGGTGTACGTGAATTCATCAAGAACTATCAGATCAAAAGCCGATGCAGAAATCCAGCGCTTGACCTGCTCCCACCCGCGCTTGGCGAGCTCGGCATTCAGCTTGTCATTCTCCCCTTCCCATGTGAACCCGGCCCCAAACTGTTTCCAGGTGACGCCCAGCTGCAACGCACTCTTGTATTCACCACTGTTCAGGATTTCGGGGTCCTGTTTGATGAACTGGGCTACGGCACATCGGGCGCCATGGCCGAGAGCGCGGAAGAGCTGGCCCATTGAAGCACAACTCTTCCCCTTTCCATCCCCTGTATAGACCAATACCATCGCCCTTCCCATCAGTTACTCCATAACCACATACTGCATCATCATCACACCCTGTCCATCCAAGGCGCTTTCCCCGCTGATCTGCCTTTGGGCCTTCTCGCTTTGGCTCTTTGCCTCCTGCATATCCAACAGGGCGGCATACGCTTGGCGCGAACCCGACCTGTTGTACACATCGTTCATCAGGTCGACGGCCTCAGCAAACCTGCCCATCGCCTCAAGCAGCAAAGCGGCGTTGTACCCGCTGGCAATATGACCATTCATCTGATACAACGAAAGGAACTGTCGATAGGCAGCCTCATACGAACCACGCTCGGCTAACTTGTAGGCATCCTTGGCCGCCTCAAGCTTGGGTTTGTTGCTCATCAGGGTGAGCCGCTTGGTCTGCCAGGAAGGAGCCAGTTGCTTGGAGATGGTCGCCGAGAAGGAGCGAAGAATTTTCTCAAACATAGGCTTGAATGACGGGGCATACCCGCTGGTATACCTTCTCTCATCACGATATCCGCCTGGAGCACCGGCATCATAGGTCCGTACCCCGATTTTTGTCTCCTGGTCCTCTTTTCCCGTAAACGAGCGAGAGAGCAGAATGGCTCCGCTGGAAAGGTCGGAGATCGTATACGTCAGAGTCAGGGTTGCCTTCTGCACCAAAAAGTACTCACGCGACGTTACTTTCTCATAGCTTTTTATATTGACTGCCGGTGCAGGACCGACGTCCTCGGTGACAAACGTCTTTACATCCCTGCCCACCACCTGCTCATCCACATCCATATAGGAGATGGTGCTGGAAAGCAGTGCCTGCATGCCTTTTGCCTTGAGCATGGCAAAGGTATTCTCCCCCACCTTGGAGAGGGTCATGTACGCATCGGTGACCTCCGGGCTGAGAACGGTGAAGTACGCGGTACTCTGCACCGCATCCAGCAGCATGCGCGAAGCCGATGCGGCAACACTGGAGGCAAGGTTTGCATCATAACCGCTGGAAAGAGTGAAATCTGTTTCGCTGAGCCCGCTGATCCAGGGGCTGAGCGGACGTCCGTACGGAAACGTATAGGGAGAGGTTGAAGCAACGGCAATGTTTCTTGCAGCGCTGAGGTCCACCTCGCCGGGAACCAAATGCCTGACGGTAATCGACGTGGCACATGAGGTGAGGAAAACCACCATTGAGGCAACAATCAGAACCTTGCTTGCAATTCTCATACTTTCTCCTCGTTAGNNAGTTGCAGGTATAGGAGGCTGCTACTTCCAACGCCCGTACCATCCCGCTCGCATCAGCCAGACCTTTTCCGGCAATATCAAAAGCCGTCCCATGGTCAACACTGGTCCTCAAAAAGGGAAGGTCCCAGGTGATGGAGATGGTCCGGTTGAAATCATATGTCTTGGCGGCGATGTGGCCTTGATCGTGATAGAGCGAAATCACCGCCCGGTATTTGCCCATGCGCGTCTGATAGAAGACAGAATCCGCACCAATAGGTCCAACCACATCAATGCCGCGGCTTCGGGCCTCCAGGATTGCCGGCTCGATGCTCACCAGCTCCTCATCGCCAAACAGGCCATGCTCCCCGCTATGGGGATTGAGGCCGGCTACGGCGAGGCTCAGGCTCAGGTCGAAGGCAGGACTGCTTTTGGTGATCCTGTCACAGGTGATTATGGTTTCAAGGAGGCTGTCCTTGGTGACGGCATCGCATGCCTGCCGCAGTGAAAGATGACGGGTATGGAAAAAGATTTTCAAGCCCATGGTATCGAACATCGTTATTGCTTTTTTCGTGTGGGTAAGCGCGGAAAGGATTTCGGTATATCCGATATGCTCGATTCCAGCAGCTCTCAATGCTTCCTTGTGCAAGGGAGGCGTCACCACAGCCTTTGCATACCCTCTCTGAACCAACTGCACAGCGGTTTGGGCGGATGCATAAGCTGCCCTGCCGCACATGGCACTGATTTGGCCGTAGGCGAAATGGTTCATGTCCACAATGTTTTGGGTGTAGAGAATCTTCCGGCTTCCCCCTGCCATCGCCTGCTCCAGGAGCTCTTGGTTGCTGACAACTGAATCGAAATCGGCTTTCAAGTCCAAGTCGGCAGCCAGCTTGGAGAAAACCGGAGCGTCTCCGATGACGATCAGACCCACCTCGGCCGGCAGCTGTGCCGTCTTCATCGCCTTCAATACTATCTCAGGGCCAATGCCCGCCGGATCGCCGCAGGGTACGGCCAAATACAGCTTTGCTTGCATCATGGCCCATGATACCAGTGTGGAGGAATGCTGTCCATAACCACAGAAACAATTGACAACAGTACCACCTTCTCTTATGTTGTAATCAGTGGGAATCCAATACGATTTCAAGGAGTACCGGCATGGCGAAATACCGTGAGGAAGAAGATGAGCTCGATGATGAGGAAGATCGTTATTTCAGTAAGCTTGAGGACGAGGAAGACGCCTATCTGGCTGATCTGTACGATGCTCCGGAAGTGATTGATTTCGGAGATGACGACGATGAGATCCTTGATGATGAGGAAGAGGAAGATGAATTGCTCGACGATGGTTTCATGGTCGAGGGCGATGAGTCATTCGAGGACGAATTCTTCGAGGAAGAAGATGAATTCGATGACTTGGATGAGGACGACATCCTCTAATTTCCGCATCAATACAGGCAAGCCTCCCTCCGGGGAGGTTTTTTCTGGAGAAGGAAAAACCGCTGTACGACCGTGAGCCTTTCAGAACAAGGATGGAGGCTTCGGTTGGGGTTGGGAAGCCGATGCAGGGAACCCTACTCATCACCCATCCGGTCGTCCAAGGCAAACTCACCTATCTGGAAAGCGGAGCCTCTTTTGATGGGACTCTGCCCCTTGGTGGGGGTGCACCGAGGATACCACCGGTGACGGAGGTCGGGAACCTACTTGGGGAGAGTACCCTGAGCAGTGGTCTGTTGCAAAACTGTGGTGGAAGTCGGATTTGATTATTGGGAACCTCCTCTTTCTCAGAAGCATGCGTACTAAGCCCGATTCCAACTCATAAAAAATCTATGTTTCTATGCATAGATACTTGCGCTTTCATTCGTTTCTCTGTATAGTAACACCAACACGTAAGGAGAAACCCCATGAACCGTAAAATCGTTTCGCTCATCGTCTGTTTTCTGATCGCCGCTCCACTGTTGTTCTCCCAGCCAACCACGGAAACCACAAGCGGATATGCAATCGGAATTTCCAAAATGGTAAGTCATCCGGCTCTCGACTCCATTGAACAGGGAATCATGGACTACCTCAATGGCACCGACATGAAGTTCAGCTTCGACCTGCAGAACTGCAATGGCGATATTGCAACAGCAATCGCAATCGCCCAGAAGTTCAAGAGTGACAACAAGGATTTGGTGATCGGCATCGCCACCCCGCCAGCCCAGGCCTTGGCCCAGGTCATCACTGACAAGCCGGTCGTATTCGGGGCGATAACCGATCCGTTGGCAGCCGGTCTGGTAATCAATTACGACAAAACCGAGGACACGAACATTGCAGGCATCTCCGACCTCAATCCGTTGAAGCTCCAGCTTGAAACATACTTTCGAATCGTGAAGCCGAAGACGCTTGGAATGATCTACACCAGCAGCGAAGCCAACGGCGTTGCCCAGATGGAACTGGCGAAGACTATATGTGCAGACAACAATGTCACCTTCGTCGGTGCAGCGGTAAGCAACTCCAGCGAAGTGAAAATGGCCGCACAGTCGATCGTAGGACGAGTTGATGCCATGTATGTCGCCATCGACAACACCGTTGTCAGCGCAATCCCCTCGGTCAGCGAAGTCTGCATGAAAGCGGGCATACCTCTCTTCAATACCGATACCACCAGCAGCGACGGCATCGATTTCCTCATGAGTTGGGGTTTCAACTACTATACGGTCGGCGTGGAGACCGGCAAGGTGGTCGAAAGAATCCTCAGGGGCGAGAAACCCAGGGATATCGGAACGGTATTCTTTGACGATCCCGCTCAGTTTGAGCTCTGGTTCAACCTCGATACTGCGAAAAAGCTGAACATCAGCATCCCCGAGGACTTGCTTGATTCAGCCAAGGTGCTGGTCCAGAACGGGAAAAAGACACTACGAGAGTAACGTTCATTCTCCTTGTTTGGAGCCTGCCTTATCGGGGCAGGCTCCTTTCTTTATCATTTCGATGTTCGAATACACAACATCCGATCATACCGAATGCATAATCTATG